>JBFGKR010000140.1:0-5747 GCA_041576575.1 Arenicellales bacterium
GGGGGCATGCTGCAATCCCGAGCATCCGATTGTTAGCAAGCCGAGGACGACGCTGGCGATCCGCGAACGACAGTCGGACTTGGTGGTCAACGGGACTCGCTTTATCATTGTCGGCATTGCGGCCATTGTGCCACGGCGTTCTACGCATTCTCAACAAGGCCGCGGAGGAATTTTGTGCGTCGTTGCGGTAGTGCCGTTTTCGAGAAGCCCCAGGCTCGTCATTCGGGATGACTCGAAGGGTCAAATGCGAAAAGTTCGATCAAGTTCGTATCGTCCCGCTCCGTCTTGGATCACCAGGACAGCTCGGCCTTGCGTGGAGTTAAGGACCGTAGCAGAGTCCGTGCAGTGAGGTGCTCAATCAACGCAAGTGGGAGGGTGAGGTAGTAATGTACGTGGCGTGTCTGGATCTCGAAGGCGTCCTGGTGCCCGAAATTTGGTTGAGTGTTGCCGAACACACGGGATTGGACGACCTTGCAGTGACGACCCGCGATATACCGGACTACGATGAATTGATGCGGCATCGTCTGTCGGTAATTAAAAAAAACGAATTGCGCCTTGGTGAAATACAGAAAGTGATTGCCGCCATGGCGCCCTTGGGTGGCGCTTTGGAATTTTTGACGTGGCTGCGTGGGCGCAGCCAGGTGATCATCCTCTCTGACACTTTTTACCAGTTCGCCGGTCCGCTAATGAGACAGTTGCGATGGCCGACGTTGTTTTGTCACGACCTGTTAGTCGGTGGCGATGGACGCATCGAGGGCTATCGCTTGCGGCAGCCGGATCAGAAGCGTCAAGCGATTCTGGCACTGCATCAATTGAATTTCACAGTGATTGCGGCAGGCGACTCGTACAACGACACAACGATGCTGGCGGAGGCGGACTGCGGCATATTGTTTCGCCCACCAGACAACGTAACTTCAGAATTTCCGCAGTATCCAGTGGCTCTGGACTTCAGCCAATTGCGCCATGCGTTCGAACGTGCGGAGTCGGAACTCGACGTTCGCTGAGCGAGTCTCGTCCGAATATTGCACCGGGGCGGCGACTGTGTGCGTCAACGATCTGTTGGCAACGCCGAACGCGATATGTGTACCGTCGTGAGTACGGAATTCGAGTGGGTGCTTAACCCACGTTGGCGGGTCTCGCACGCGCGAACTTGCGCCTCCCAAACCCCTGGCTGCGGCTGTGGGTTTAGCTCCGATTTGGCACCCGGCCGCTGAGCCACGGCTTTGTAATCTGCAACTACAGGTGCAACGCGCAGGCTGGAGTCATTGTCCCCTTTTTCTTCTGCGCATGGCGCGCTGCTCACGTGAAGACGGCGCGCGACGATCGTAAACCACTTGTGCGGCGAGCGCGCGGCGTTCGCCGGCAATGCGGTCGCGCTCTGCGATGCTGTAATCGAATTCGGTATAAAGATTCGCCGCATCCGTTGCCGATCCGCGCTTTTCGGACAAAGCGTCCACACGCACCGCCCAGGTGTAATGGCCGCGACGAATTTCGAGCCTGTCGCCGACGATAATCGTCTTCGCCGGCTTAGCGCGGCCTCCGTTGACAAGCACTTTACCTCCCTTCACAGCGCCCGAGGCAAGTTGCCGGGTCTTGAAGAACCTAGCGGCCCACAGCCATTTGTCCAACCGCGCAACGTGAAAATCGTTGTTCGTTCCAGTCATTGTCGGTAGCAGGCGGCAATTGAGTACTTGTTGAGGAGACTGCTGAAGGGCGAACAAAGCCATTCAGCATACGTGCATGTCGTCGCACCCTAATTTCATTGCGTATTGTAGGCAAACCCGCCTTGGGGCGGTAATCAGAAGAGATTGGCAACGCGCGGACGCTGCAGATCGCGCCAACACGGAGTAGGGGCCTTGTTCCGCGGGAGTTGCGCAATCGTGCAAAACGTGCAGGGAAGCGCATAAGGTTCAGTTTCGATTCGTCGCGGGCCTGCCGATGTATCGCCGGTGAGAAAGGTTTAAGCGACGCCGCCTTCCGAGGATTGCGATCCCGGTATCTCGGCGGCGGTATTGAGGGGTGCGGTCGGCCGTTTCGTTAATATTCGGCATTCTTGGTGCAATCGTCTTGACGTTCGACGCGGTTCAGCGATGCTGCACGTGCTCAATGGCGGAATGCGTGGTTCAAAAGCCGTAAACAACTTCGCCGATTAGTTTTTGGGCACCGCCGATTTGCGCCGAGTTGACGGATAAGTGATATCATCCAAGTGGTAACGGCAACCGTCTTTTCCTCTCGCATGCATTCCGAGTTCCTGTTTTTATGCCCGCGCTTCGTGTTTCGCCGTCGACTTTCGGTATTGCTTGCTCTGGTGCTGGTTGCGGTGTCGACTTCGGCAAAAACCCAACAACCGGCGCCCAACGGGCCGCCGCCTGCTTTGGTGCAGGTTGCGGAGGCGCAGCAGATGCAAATGGCACCTACAGTGTGGTTACCCGGGACCATAGTCAGCCGCGACGATGCGCGCATAGCGGCCGAGGTGGAAGGAAGGCTCGTCGAGGTAGCGGAGGTCGGTCTGCGTGTAGTCACGAGCGATCCCGTCGCCCGCATTGACGATACCGAACTCAAGATCGAATTCGCCGAGGTGCGGGCGGTGCTGCTGCGAGAGCGGGCGAAGTTGCAATTCGCTGAGCAAGAGCTGTCTCGGCTCAAGAGTCTCGCGGATAAGGGTCTCGTTACCAAGAGTCGCCTGGATCAGGCGCGCGCGGAACGGGATGCGGCGCGCGGCGAGTGGCAGGTTGCGAGGGCGCGTCTCGATGCGGCGGAGGACCGGCTGGCCGACACCGTCATTCGGGCTCCGTTCGCGGGCGTGGTCGCCGAACGTTATCGCCGCGCTGGTGAAAGGGTGGGCGTGGGGAGTGAAGTGATCCGTTTGGTGAGTCCCGATTCGCTCGAGGCGCAAACCCACGTTCCACCTTCGAGCTTGCCCCACGTGACTATTGGCTCGGAGTTGCGTGTAAGGTTCAATCCGTCGGAGACCGGTGCGCGCGTGCGCGCTGTGGTGCCCGTCGGCGATGATAGATCGCGGCTGTACGAAGTGCGTCTTACGCTTTACACCGTCCACTGGCCCGCGGGTACCCTGGTGCGCGTATCGGTACCGACCGCAAAACCGAAACAAGTTGTTGCGGTTCCCCGTGATGCGCTGGTGTTGAGGCAGACCGGGGTATCCGTGTTCAGAGTCGGCGAAGACAACACTGCGCAAATGGTAGCGGTGACGACGGGGTTGGCCGAAGAGGAAATGATCGAGGTCTACGGTGACATCGCGCCCGGCGACCGCATCATTACCCGGGGCGGAGAGCGCCTGCGACCGGGTCAGCCGTTGGAAATCATGGCACCAATGACGCCGAAGCCATGAACCCGACACGACTCTCTCTCTCCAATCCGGTAGCAGTCGTAGTAGCCATTCTGCTGGTATTGCTGTTCGGGGGCATCAGCCTGTCGCGATTACCGGTCCAATTGACCCCTGATATCGAGAAACCTGAAATTACCGTGCGCCAAGCCTGGCGGGCGGCGGCGCCGGAAGAGGTGGAGGCGGAGCTCGTCGAGGCCCAGGAGGAGGTGTTCCGGGGTCTGCCGGGTGTGACCAAGATCGTCTCTAAGGCTAGCCAAGGCCAGTCGGAGATCACCCTCACTTTCGACGTCGACACCAGCCTGGAACGCAACCTGCTGGAGGTCCTGAATCGCCTCAACCGCGTGGCCAGCTATCCCGAAGACGCAGACGAGCCGGTGATCAGTGCGGTCGGCGGCGATAGCCGCGCGATCGCGTGGTTCATCGTAAAAACCGAGGCCGGCAATCCGCGCGCCATAGACAGTTATCAGGACTTTTTGGAAGAAGTCGTGCAGGCCCGATTCGAGCGCGTGCCGGGTGTCGCTTTGTCTGAAATTTACGGAGGCCGTGAAACGGAGATCCGCATTACCTTTGATCCTTATGTCGCGGCTAGCCTCGGGGTCGAACTTCCACGGGCGGCGCAACTCGCCGGGAGCGGCAAGGATGCATCGGGAGGATTCACCGATGTAGGCAAGCGTCGTTATACGGTCCGCTTCGCAGGAACTTACCCGGTGGAAGAACTCCAAGATATGGTCATCGAATGGCGCCGAGGCCGACCCATCCAACTCCGGGACGTGGCCACGATCGAGACGCGTCTGGTTGACCGCGACAGTTTCGTCACCACCAACGGCACGTCCTCGCTTGCGGTTAACGCCCACCGGGAACAGGGCGTAAACGTGCTCGAGGTGATGGCGGGACTGCGTGAAGCGGTCGCGGAGCTGCAAAACGGTCCCTTGCAGCGCGCGGGTCTGACGATCGAGCAAGTCTACGACGAGACCGCGTATATAGACCGATCCATCGAAATGTTGCGCAACAATCTCGTCGTCGGCATGCTTCTGGCGATCGGTGTATTGTGGTGGTTTCTCCGTAAGTTTCGCGCCACATTGATGGTTGCAATGGCGATACCGCTCTCTCTATTCGTTGCGTTCATGTTCATGGACGCTTTGGGGCGAACCCTGAACGTGATTTCTCTGGCCGGACTAGCGTTTGCCGTGGGTATGGTGTTGGACGCGAGCATTGTGGTTTTGGAGAACATCATGCGTCTTCGAGAATCGGGCCAATCACCGGCGCAGGCCGCTGAACGAGGCACCGTCCAGGTATGGGGCGCGTTATTGGCGTCTACCGCGACCACCGTGGCTATTTTTCTTCCTGTTGTGTTCTTGGAAAACGAGATAGGACAGCTCTTCGGTGATCTCGCGCTGACGATCGCCGCCGCTATCGTTGCGTCGTTGGTCATCGCGTTGACCGTCATTCCTACCGCGGCAAGCCAATTGATCCGCAGCAAGTCAATCCAGGACCCCCACCGCGACTGGTGGGACGCGGGCTGCCGCTGGATCATGAATCTGACGGCGTCGCCCGCTCGAAGGTGGGCCTGGATAGCGATCCTCCTGACCGTACCGGTTGCCATCGTCTATTTTCTGTTTCCTAAAGCAGATTACCTGCCAGAGGGAAACCGCAACCTGGTGTTCGCGTTTATCGTTCCTCCCCCCGGCTCCAGCGTCGATTACATCGACAAGGAGATGGGACAAATCCTGTCGGATCGATTGGCCCCGTACATGACCGGCGAGAAGGAACCCGAGGTGAAGTACTATTTTTTCGTGACCTTTTCACGCGGCACGTTCATGGGAGCGCGCACCCAGGACCCGGAGCGCACCGCAGACCTGGTCGCGGTCGTAAACGAGGTCGTCCAGGGATTCCCCGATACCATAGCCTTCGCTAAGCGGGCATCGCTTTTTGGCGGATTGTCGGGGGGCAACACCGTGGAGGTCGATATTCAGTCGAGCAGCGTACCGGCCCTGTTGGAAGCGGCGCGCACGGGCCTGGGTGTCATCGCCTCGACACTGCCCGCGGCGAAAGTGCGACCGTTGCCCGGCGTGGTGCTTGCCGAACCGGAACTGCGTTTGATACCGGATGAACGGCGCATTGCGGAGGCGGGCTGGGACCGGGGCGTCATGTCGGCAGTGATTCGCGCCCTTGGGGACGGCCTGTTCGTCGGCGACTACTTCGACGGCGAGAAACGCCGCGACATCATCCTGCGTGCGCAGCCATGGAAGACTCCGGAGGAATTGGCGGCAATTCCCCTGGCGACGCCGGACAGCGGCGTAGTGCCGGTGGGCGAGCTGGTGCAGGTTCAGCGCACGGCAGGACCCAACGAGGTTCGCCGTGTAAATCGCCGCCGCACCATTACCCTGCAGGTGACCCCCCC
>JBFGKR010000141.1:0-5677 GCA_041576575.1 Arenicellales bacterium
CCGGGCAGCATCAGGTCGAGTATCACCAAGTCGTACTTGTTGTGCCGAAACATCTTGATTCCGGAGGTCCCATCTGGGGCTTGATCGGATTCGAAGCCAATGTCCCGCAAATGGAGCACCACCAGGCGGCTGATGTCTGGGTTGTCTTCGATAACCAAAGCGCGTCGCGGCGGATGTTTCTCGGTGGAGACGTTAACCATCTGAAAACACACTCCCGCAGTGCAGAAATTTACGGATATTTCGGCAACCCCATGCGCCTAACCCGTACTCCCGCGCCGAATAGATTAACACTATCTACACACATTCGGAGAAACAGCACGGCCAAATACAGCCCGTCACGGAAGCCCTGGAGCGATCCGCGACGGGCCGATCGGACCTATCAGTTTTCCGCCGCGCGACGGATCACGACCTTTACGACTGGATCCTGCCATCGATGTATCGCGCTGTCGAAGTCACTCGGACCTCCCATTGGATCGGCGTCGCCCACCGGGCCGGGATGTACGTGTACCTGGGAATTCGGTTCCACCCCAGTCATACCGCTGCCACCGGACCCCGCGTTGCCGCCCGGATCGCCCGGCGCGCCGGGTATATTGAAGCCCGCCCCGGGCACCAGCAATTCGTCATTCACTTCGGTTCCCGCGTCGTAGCTCCCCAGGTACACGATGGTGTGTTTTCTAACGTTCGTCAATGACAAGGAGTCTAAGCCCGCAAACGCATCGTTCGACGGTAATAACATGCTCACGATCGATAACAAGCGGTTACCTTTCGTTTCCAGTGTCGCCGTCGCGGTCTCGCCCGGCCCGAGTGGGGCATCGTTGGCGATGGCCGTAGTCGCCCCCATACTTTCGGCGATGGCCTTCAGATCGGAGACGTCACCGGCTTCGGCCACTTTCTCCAACGGTTCGCTCGCGCGGGTACCGACCTCGAATAGATCGACGTTTTGGCGATGAGCGACGACGAGCAGCGGCGTCAACCAGCTGCCGTGGGTGATGTTGGTGATCTCGAGCTGGATCGTCTGAGCCAAGCTAGGCGACGCCAGGGACACGGACACGGCCGCGGTCAGGCCAACTAAAGTCGATTTCATGGTTCGTCCTCTTTCGTTTGGATTGACGACCGATTGCAGCACGTTCCACGACGACGTACGTCACGCCGGCATAATGAATCTCTCACAATTTTCTAACGTTTCGAGACCACGTGGTCACAACTAGGCGCCGTACGTTGACTCTGTGTCGCTACGGAAGGCGTCGAGCAGGCGCCAAACAGGGAGTTTCCACATCAAACAATCATCCGCTGCCGGCCTTTCGCTCACGCGGGATCGCCTTCTTTAATGAATCGAAGGCGTTCGGATTCGATTCCGACTCCTTGTTCTCGGTCTCGCAACGGCGTTTGGAGTCAGCGGCGTTGGGTGTACGCGTAGCTCGACCGATCTCGCAGACCAGCCGGAAACATTGAATTTATTTCAACCGCCGCGTCATCGTATTCTAGATTTGGCCGTTTGGGATAAAATAGAGCGCATCGTAATGCGCGAAGGACCTGGGCTGGTTGACACTCCCCACGCGTAGTCCGGACCTTCCAAAATTGAGTCTCTATCATTAACGTGAGGTATAGAATATGATGCATTTCAAGATCTTGGCGGTGGGATTCGTGACCGCGGCTCTCATCGCCGGTTGTGCCCAGACGGGTCCGAAGGAACAGGCGGGCACCGCCGCCGGTGCGGTGACGGGTGCAGCGCTCGGGTGGGGGCTCGGCAAGGGGCACCGCGATCAAACTGCCGCCGTTGTGCTGGGGACCTTCCTGGGAGGGATACTCGGGCAGCGGATCGGCCAACGGCTCGACGAGGCAGACCAGGCGATGGCGCGCAACTCTGTCGGTTACGCCCTGGAATATAACCCCACGGGCATATCCACCACCTGGCGCAATCCGGACAGTGGGAACACCGGTTACACCGTTCCTACTCGAACCTACGAGTCGGACTCTGGGGCGCCCTGCCGCGAGTACACGACGACGGTAGTGGTCGGCGGGCAAAACGAGAGCGCATACGGCACAGCTTGTCGGCAGCAGGACGGATCCTGGAAGATCGTGAATTGAAGGAGCCACGGGGCTTAGGGTATGAAGCGTAAACTCGTCATTCGCCCAAGATTCAAAGCTGGGTTGGATTGAATTTTGAAATTTCGCCAACGCTCTGGTAGCGCATTTAGGAGGTACACAATGAAGGCTAGACTCGCTGTGCTCGTTCTCGTAGCGGGAATGTCAACTGCCGCCCTTTCCGCAACAGATTTCAAGGAACTCGACACCAATGCGGACGGATACATAGACGAACAAGAGGCGGCCGAATTGGCCGCGTTGGCCGAAGCCTTCCCGCAGCTCGATCAAGACAACGACAATAAGCTCAGTGAAGAGGAATTTGATCAATTCGAAGACCCAGCCGAACCCCCCGACAAGGGCGGATAATTCGAAATATTGCACCGTGCAGGGGGTCGTCGATCGCAGTGTCGATCATCGACCCCTACGTCTATCCCGGGTGCGCGGCGCGCCCGTGTCGGGCCAGCACGTCCGGGAACACCGCAGTTCGCAACCGGGATTGCGAGCAAAGTCGCCTAAGTGTGGCAATGCGGCACGTCGCAACATTGGCGGTCGAGTCGCATGCTCGCTAACGACAATGGATAATTAGCACCTACGGATTCAGCCGCAGCTCAAGAAAAAACTTGATGTAAATCCTTTACACTTGCGAGACCAAGAGTTCAGCCGGTTTTTTTTGGATTTCGACGTGCGCTCGAACTGCCACTCGGTCCACCACGGATGACCACCCTGTCCGAGGAACGTTTTAAAGGCGGCGGCGACATGTCCTGGGATCCAGATCAGTACGAAATATTTTCCGATCATCGACTGCGGCCCGCCCTTGAACTGTTGACAAGGATTCCCCTTGCGTCCCCCGCAGTCATCGTCGATTTGGGGTGCGGCACCGGCAACGTGACCCGGCGCATTGCGCAGCGTTGGCCGTCGGCCCGGGTGTACGCGATCGATAGCTCCGAGGAGATGCTGAAAAAGGCGCGGTCCGGCGCCGAGGGGATTCATTGGCAGCAAGCCGACATCGGGGACTGGGTCCCGCGGGAGCCCCCCGACCTCATCTATTCCAACGCCGCACTGCACTGGCTCCACAATCACCAGACTCTGTTCCCGCGCCTCACCGGTTACCTGAGGGGCGGGGGCTGCCTCGCGGTACAGATGCCCCTCAGCTGGAATGCGCCGTCGCATCGTTTGATGCGCGAGACTCTTGCCGACGGTGGGTTGGAGGGACAGCCGCTGGGAGACGACAAACTGCGTAAAACGGTGGCGCGGGAATGGGTAGCGCATGCGGAGTTTTACTTTGAACTTCTTGCCGAATCGACCCGCAGCCTCGATATCTGGGAGACCACTTATCTTCACGTCTTGGAAGGCAACGATGCCGTGCTCGAATGGGTGCGCGGCACCGGCCTAGGACCCATATTACAGGGGTTGTCCAATAAAGAGCGTGGAATCTTCCTGACCGAGTATCGACGGCGTCTCCGCGCAGGGTACCCGTGCAGGCCGAACGGACAGACGCTCTATCGATTTCGTCGTCTATTCATTGTGGCCGTGATATGACCAAACCCAGATCGCGCTGCAAAGTCGATCCCGCGTAGGAGGAATAAGCAGCGTGATCGTTCGTGCAATACTTCCCTTCGCGCGAACTTCCATACGCATCGCGTCATCACCGCCGCCCGCCAGTCGAACCCTATGAGCTAATCGGGAGCCTGCGCACCGGTTTTCCCGTTGCCGCGAAGACGGCGTTCGCCACCGCGGGCGCGATGGGAGGCGTCCCCGGTTCACCGACGCCGCCGGGTGGTTCGACGCTCTGCATTATATGGACCTCTACTTCGGGCATTTCCGCCATTGTCAGAAGCGGGTAATCGTCGAAATTCTTCTGCTTGACACGACCTTGCGCGATAGTGATTTCGCCCTTGAGCGCCGCCGTGAGGCCGTAGACGATGCCGCTTTCCATTTGCGCTTCGACGATGGCGGGATTCACGACTATGCCGCAGTCTACAGCGCACACCACGCGGTGCACGCGCACGGCGTTGTCTCCGACGAGCGAGACCTCGGCAACCTGTGCCACAAAACTACCGAAGGACTCGGCCACGGCGATTCCTCGATAGCGCCCCCCGGATAAGGGGGCTCCCCAATTCGCCTTTTCAGCAGCCAGTTCCAGGACACCCTTGTGTCGCGGGTGCTTCGTCAACATCGCGCGCCGATACTCGAACGGATCTTTACCAACCGCAGCGGCCAGTTCGTCGACAAAACACTCGGTAATAAAGGCGTTCTGAGAACTGCCCACCGAACGCCAGAAACCGACCGGGATGCCGGGATTCACCATCGCGTAGGTGACACGGACATTAGGGATCTCGTAGGGAATGTTGGCAGCGCCTTCGATATTAGTGAAGTCGGGAGCGTTTTTCACACGATCGGGGAACCGCCGTGCCAGGATGGAGGGGCCGGCGATACCATGCACCCACACTGCGGGCATGCCATCGCCACCCAGCAGCGCCGTGAGTTGATTGTAGGTCGACGGCCGATAGAAATCGTGCTGGATATCGTCTTCCCGCGTCCAGATCACTTTGACCGGACGGTTTACCGCCATCGAGGTTTCGATGGCATCCTCGACGAAGTCCACTTCGGAACGCCGGCCGAAGCCGCCGCCCAGAAACGTCGTGTGTACGCGCACTTTATCCGCAGGCAGGCCGGTAAGCCGGATCGCCGTTCGCTGCGTGCCCGTCTGCGCCTGGGTCGGCGCCCACACGTCGCACCCGTCTACGCGCACATCGGCGGTGGCATTCATGGGCTCCATGCACGCGTGCGCCAGAAAAGGCACCTCATACACCGCCTTCACGACCTCGCCTGCGCCCTCCGGCATTTTTTCCGGATCGCCGTCGCTCCTGACCACGACACCTCGAGGCAACGCTTCTCTATATTGCTGCAAAATGGCGGCGTCACTCAATTGCGCGTACGGTCCCTCGTCCCATTCGACTTCGAGCTCATCGCGACCCAGTTTCGCGGCCCAGAAATCTTCGGCCACGACCGCTACGCCGCTGCTGATTCGCACCACGTCGCGCACGCCTTTTACGGACTTAGCCTTGTCCGCATCGTAGCGCTTCAAGACTCCGCCGAAAACCGGGCAGCGCAGCACAGCGGCGGTAAGGAGTCCGGGACGCACGACGTCGATGCCGAACACGGCGCTGCCGTCGACTTTGGCCGGGGTGTCCAGGCGCGGCTTGGAAAGGCCAATGACCGTGAAGTCGGCCGGCTCTCTGAGGAACACCAACTGCGGCACCGGCAGCGTAGCCGCCTTCGCCGCGAGTTCTCCATAGCGCAGTCGCTTTCCACTGGCGTCATGGACGACGAAACCGTTTTCGGTGCGGCAGTCCCCGGCGTCGACACCCCAACTTTGCGCCGCGGATTCCATCAGCATTTCGCGCGCGGCCGCCCCGGCCTCGCGCACGATGTTCCAAAATCCTCTAACTGCCGTACTGCCGCCGGTCGCCTGGCTCCCCAGGAACGGGTTGGTGTACACCTCGTCGGCGGGCGCAAATTCGACTCTCACCCGATTCCAGTCAACGTCCAACTCTTCGGCCACGAGCATAGGTATCGCCGTTGTAACACC
>JBFGKR010000142.1:0-5676 GCA_041576575.1 Arenicellales bacterium
ACGCCCTTGACGCTGGGGCGGGGCACGCCGTCGAATTCGGCGTTCGAGAACGCTACGCAGGTCGATGCAGCAGCGTGGCCACACGTTCAGCGAGCCACGCGCGTACTTCATCGACGGAATCGGTAACTCCTAGATCCTTCAATTGCGTCACCGCCAAATCTTTGTATCCGCACGGGTTGATGTTCAAGAACGGTTGCAGGTCCATGTCGACGTTGACGCTCAAGCCGTGATAGCTGGACCCGCGGCGGACGCGCAGGCCGAGGGCCGCAATTTTTTTTCCCTGGACGTAGACACCCGGCGCCCCGGGCCGCCGCACGCCGCGAATTTGGTAACACTCGAGCAACTCGATCACGGCTTGCTCCAACAACGTCACCAGCCATTTAACGCCTTTCCCTCGGCGCTTGATGTCGATGAGGGCGTAACCCACCAGCTGCCCCGGACCGTGATAGGTAAGCTGCCCACCTCTGTCGCTGGCCACGATGGGGATATCCGTGGGCTCCAGGGTGGAATCTCGGCAGCTCATTCCCCGGGTGTAGACCGGATAATGTTCGAGCCACCACAATTCATCGGGCGTGTACGCATTGCGGCTCGCGTTGAAGGCCTTCATGCGTTCCCAGACTTCGACGTAGTCGACCAGCCCCAGATCAAGCGTACGCACGTAGCCCGGTTCAACCCGCATACTGCACCAATAATCCGCGGAGACGGCAAAACAATCGGTGGCTCCGGCGCCGCGCTGGCGCGAAACCCGCAACCATTGCCATGCGCTGAGCCAGGCGCACGTCCATGCGGTCGAGGCCACACCAGCGGCGAGACAATACGGCCTCTATCGCAGCCGAGCGACCAGGGAGACGCGACGTCGCCATTTGATTGGAAAAATTATCTTGGATTTCGTGCTGCACATTGTCAGTATGGGGGCACGACTCGGTGCAATCGGAGACTTACCGGTCACCGCGCGCGTATTACAGAGTCATCAGCACTTCGGGGCAGGCTGCGAGGTCGGCGTATATAGCTCGGATTTGACGCGTGCTCGTCGCTCGTATGATGCAAGTGATGGAGATGTATTTGCCGTGCCGACTCGACCGTGTCTGGCTGAGTAGCAGGTCTTCGGACTCTATATGACGAGATACGATGTTTTGTACCAGAGCGTCAAATCGGGTGGTCCGTCGACCCATCGCCTTGATCTCGAAACGGCAAGGGAATTGCAACAGATCCAAGGGTCCGCGGCCCTGCGTGTCCCCGTCGCCGCCGTTGTCACCCGACATTCTGCCTCGCATCGGAACAATAATCCGCTTTGTACTGCTGGAACAGCTTGTTTACGCGCTGGAAAACCGGACCGGTACGGCCGTCGAACACCGGCTGTTCGTCGACACGGGTAACCGGCATTACTTCGTTGGTGGAACTCGTTATCCACACCTCCGTGGCCCGTGCCATCTCGGATTGTGTGAACGCGCGCTCTTCGTATGTGATGCCCTCCTTCGCCATGAGCTCGATCACGAGATCGCGGGTAATGCCCGGCAGTATGTGGGGACCGTGGGGCGCCGTGCGCACGATCCCGTCGATCACGGCAAAGACGTTGGTCGCCGCGCCTTCGGTCACCACACCATCGCGCACCAACAATGCCTCCGATGCGCCCTGCTCTTTGGCTTGCTGCCTCAACCACACATTGGCGATGAGCGACGTCACCTTTATATCGCAACGATGCCACCGGAAATCGGACACAGTGACCACCCTGGTGCCGTTTTCGAGCAGCTCCGAGGAAACCGGGGCCAGTTTCTGCACATATGCGAACACACCCGCTTCAACGTCGTCTGGAAACACGTGATTTCGAGGCGCCACCCCTCGGGTAACCTGCATGTAGACGTAATGGTTGGCGCCACTGGCGCGGGACATCAGTCCTTCAAAGACCAGTGTCCATTCTTCGTCCGACAGCGGTTCGCGAATAGCAACGATTTTCAGATTTCTGTGCAGCCGCTCGAGGTGCTCTTCCCAGCGGAATGCTCTACCCTCGTACACCGGCACGACTTCGTAAATACCATCGCCGAAGATCAGTCCTCGATCGAAGGGAGAAATCTTCGCTTGCTCCGGGGCAACGAATTGCCCGTTTACGTACGCATACGCGATATCGCTAAAAAGTTTGTTCATGGCACCTCACTCAAACCATAACAGCACTACGTCAATGGCTCGTTGCCACCAGCTGCCTTCCGTGATCTCGGTCAGCGCTACGAGTGGTACATCCATCAGTGGTTTGTCTCCATAATTGATTTGCGCCGTTCCCAACGCGTGACCCGCCGGGATGGGTGCAACCGCGTAAGGAGGACGGTTGATGATCGCCTTGAGCGATTCCGCGTTTCCGCGCGGTACGGCAACATACACTGGGCGTGGAGATCCCAACAGCAGCCTGTCCGCGCTTCCTTTGAAAACCTTGATTTGATCGGTGGGTTGCTCGGACTCGAAGACTTGCGTCGATTCGTAACTGGCGAAACCGTATTTGAGCAGCGCGTGCACTTCGCGCGCTCGCTGCTTGGGACTGGAAGTTCCCGTTACCGTCGCGATCAGACGCATCCCGTCTCGCTTCGCGGAACCCACGAGACAGTAACCGGCGGAGCTTGTATGCCCCGTCTTGACCCCGTCGACGGCCTCGTCGCGCCACAGCAGCAGATTGCGATTTTGCTGCTTGATGTCGTTGTACGAGTACTCCTTGGTGGAATACCAACTGTAGAATTCCGGAAATTCACGAATGATCGCCGCGGCAATCCGTGATATGTCACGCGCGGAGCTGTAGTGTTCCTCGTCGGGCAGTCCGGGGGCGTTCGTAAAATGGGTATTTTCCAGCTCCAGCACCCGCGCGTATTGGTTCATAAGTTCGGCGAATCCGGCCTCGGTCCCGGCGACGTGCTCCGCCAATGCCACAGCCGCGTCGTTGCCGGACTGGATGATGAGACCTTTTAATAGGTCCTCCACGGCAACCTTGGAATTAACACGTATAAACATTCGTGATCCTTCGGTACGCCAAGCCTTTTCACTCACGTGGGCAAGGTCGTCGAGCTTTAAACTGCCTTTGCGAATTTCATGAAACACGACATACGCGGTCATCAGCTTACTCAGGCTGGCGGGCTCGATACGGGCATCCGCGTCATTCTCGGCCAGCACCCAACCGGTGTTGTAGTCGATCAACACCCAGGTCTTTGCCGTCAGTTCTGGAGGGGGTACACGGGATTTGAGAAGATCCGGGATTGTCTCGGCACGCGCTGTTCCGACGAGCAGCGCGATACAAATCGCCGCCGTCCACGGGAGCAGCCTTCGCCGTTCCAACTTCCGCGCAAATATTCGTTTCATTCTACGATCAGTCTTGGGTTGTAACCTTGCCTCTGCATGCGCTCTGCGACTTCATCGGCCTCTTCGACGCTGGCGATCGGGCCGACGCGAACACGATAAATGTCGCGCCGTTGCATGCGCGCGTGCTGCATGACCACCGGATGGTGCGCGTGGTTCCGGAGACGGTGGCGCATGCTCTCGGCGTTGTGGCGCTGTGCAAACGCGCCGACTTGGATGTAGATGACCGGAGATCTTGGAGCGGCATCACCCACCGCAATGGTACGCGGTTGCGGACTCGCTTCGATTTCGCCGGGCGTGACAGCAGATACTTCGACCAAACCCGTTCCCGTACTCACAATGCCAAGTCGGTACGCCGCGGCATAGGAGAGGTCAATCAACCGATTGTGCAGAAACGGACCACGGTCGTTGACTCTAACCGTGACCTGTTTACCGTTGCGCAGATTCCGGACTTTGACGTAACTGGGCAGCGGCAGCGTGCGGTGCGCGGCGGTCATGGCATACATATTGTACGGCTCGCCGCTCGAGGTACGTCGACCATGAAACATGCGCCCGTACCAAGACGCGACACCGCGCTGCCGGTATCCCAGAGCATGCTTCAACGGATAGTAAGTCTTGCCGTTTACCGAATACGGTTCATTCCCGGACTCCGCCAGCCGCTCGTGCCGGGGCACCGCATCGCGCACCTGGGATACTCTCGCGTGGTCGTGCCGCGGAGGCCCGTCGTCCTTGTAATACCCCCCATCCGGCCCTCCAACGCAGGCACTTACCGCCCCACTGGCAGCGATTATCAACGCGGCTCGCAGCATAATTAACCCGAAACCTGCTTTTTTCGGAGTTCCTCTCCCAGTTCGAAAACGGCCATGGCGTAGTGGATGCTGCGGTTATATTTGGTGATGACGTAAAAGTTTTCGAAAGCGATGCGATAATCTGTCCGGTCCGGATTTTCCAGCTTGATCAGCGTTGCCGGACTGGATCCGTTCAATTCTATACCGCTTCTGATACCTGCTTTCGTCAATTTGGCCAAAGTGCTATTCGTTTTCAGGGCGTCCGATACGTATCGATCAGCAACATGGGCCTTGCTGATCTCGGCATCGCCGACTATGGGTTTTCCCGACTGCCAACGGTGACGATGCAGGTAGTTGGCGACGCTGCCGATGGCGTCTTCCATCTGTGTAATCAGATCCCTGCGGTTATCGCCATTGAAATCGACCGCGTAGCGCCGATAACTGCTGGCAATAAACTGCGGCAAACCCATGGCTCCGGCATACGAACCCACGATCGATCTGGGATCCATTCCCTCCTCGCGGGTCAGCAACAGAAACTGCTCGAGCTCGCTGCTGAAAAATTCCCTTCGACGAGGGTAATGCACCACCAATGTCACCAGCGAATCGAGGACGCGATGTCGTCCCATATTCCGACCGTACCGCGTCTCAACCCCGATTATCGCGACGATGATGTGCTCGGGTACTCCGTACTTCCTGACCGCCCGTTCCAGGCTCGCTCGATAGCGTTTCCAGAACTCGATTCCGTCTTTGACGTGCGCATCGGTCACGAATAGCCTCTTGTAACGATGCCAAGGAAGCGCTTCATACGGCTGCTTGATCGCTTCCACGACGCGGGGCTGCAAACGGGCCTCCGAGATGACCTGCAACAACTCCTGTTTAGGGTAGCCGTGTTCGCTGACCAGTTTCCCGATAATCCCCTCGATGGCCGGATGTTCGACCAGGTTATCAGCGCGCGCGACGGCGCTACCGATCAGGACCAAGCAGGCGAGCAGAAGACAGTGTTTCGCGTGAGCAATCACTTTGGCATAAACTTTTTGTGCGTTTGTATGCTCATGAGGATACCGAATCCCGCCATTAATGTGACCATGGATGTCCCACCATAGCTGATTAGTGGAAGCGGTATCCCGACCACGGGCAGGATGCCTGTGACCATACCGATATTCACGAACAAATAGAAGAAAAATGTCAGCGCCAAGCTACCCGCCACCAGGCGCGAAAATGTGTCGCGCGCATAGAAGGAAATGTACAAACCGCGTCCGACCACGAACATATACAGGACAATCAAAAGCACGGCGCCGATCAATCCGAACTCCTCGGCGAAAACGGCAAATACAAAATCCGTGCCGCGCTCCGGAATGAACTCCAACTGCGACTGGCTGCCGTTCAACCATCCTTTCCCATAGACACCTCCCGATCCAACCGCGATGATGGATTGTATTGTGTGATAACCCGCTCCCAAGGGGTCAGACCAAGGATCGAACAACGTCACGATACGCCTCTGCTGGTATTCGTGTAATAAGGACCAAAACAGAGGTCCGGCCGCGGCAAGCGCGCC
>JBFGKR010000143.1:0-5643 GCA_041576575.1 Arenicellales bacterium
AAGGAGATGCTGCGCACTATACCCAAACACAAGGGAACCGAACACCTCCAGGCGGATATCAAGACAAGGATCAAACAGCTCAACGAAGAGTTGGCCGGGCCCAAGAAAGCCGGCGGGCGCAGGGGACCCAGCTACACGGTACGTCCCGAGGGGGCTGCGCAAGTGGCCTTGATCGGTCCGCCGAATGCGGGTAAATCGAGCCTCCATGCGAAACTTACCGGTGCCCAATCGGAAGTCGGTCCCTATCCGTACACGACCAAATTGCCGTTACCGGGAATGCTGCCCTTCGAGGACATCAATTTCCAGCTGATAGATTTACCGCCGGTGTCCGCCGACTTCATGGAACCCTGGATGGGCAACGCCTTACAGACCACCGACGCCGTGTTGCTCGTAGTCGATATCAACGATGTGGCCTGCGTGGATCACGTAACCGCGATTCGGCGTCGTCTTGACGAAAGAAAGATCGTACTGTCGGAGCACTGGCCGGGGCTCGATAAGAACACGATCGCCGCTTCAGAGCTCGTGGAAGAAGAAATGGAGAACCTCTTTCAGGTGATTCTGCCGACCATTCTGATCGCAAACAAGTGTGATCTCGGCCCAGATTCCAGTGATGTCAAAGTTCTCGAAGAGCTGCTCGAGGTGCGCTTTCCGGCATTGAACACCTCTGTCGTATCCGGGGCAGGATTGGATGAAATCGGACCGTTGCTGTTCAAAGGTCTGCGGATCGCGCGCATCTATACTAAATTGCCCGGTAAGGATCCGGACCGTGAGCGTCCGTTTACTCTACGCCTTGGCGCTACCGTGCGCGACCTCGCTCGTCTCGTGCATAAAGACATAGCGGAGAGTGTCAAATTCGCGCGTGTGTGGGGCAGCGGGCAATTCGAGGGCCAGCAGGTAGGCCCCGATCACGAACTCGCCGACCGCGACGTTATCGAATTACATACGAAGTGAATGCCGCTGCAGCGATATCAAGCGGTTCCTACGTTGCTGTCGTTTGGTGAGTGAAAATATTCACTTTGTTTGACGAGCTCGTCGGTATAGCGGAGAAGCTCGGCGAGACGCTTTTCTGCAGTGTCTACGAGTTCGCAGTCCTCGCACTCCGGATTGCCGCAGGGC
Source organism: Arenicellales bacterium (assembly GCA_041576575.1). GTDB lineage: Bacteria > Pseudomonadota > Gammaproteobacteria > Arenicellales > JAANXG01 > CALZGZ01. The sequence continues at coordinate 1,117 of JBFGKR010000143.1, forward strand.
TGGCGGGCATAAAGCCAGTACTGCACGGCGCCTGCCAGCAAACCGTCTGCGATTTCCCACACGTCTGGGTCCTGGTCACCGTCCGCTAAGCGGTTTCCGAGGTCGATGGCCTCACGCGCCGCCGTGTCGTAGATATCAGAGTCGTCGTATTCCTCAATCATGCGATGCTACCTATTGTGACGAGTGATTGCCGATGCCACAGCAGCCTAACGAACATCTGGACGATCCGTTAGGTGTTCGCCGTAGACTGCGGTCTGCTCTCAAAGTTTGAAGGCAGAACAAGAGCGCGCTCATCGTTTTCCATCATACACTTTTGCGCTAATCCAACGCCAGATGCTTGCATATACGATCGTCTGACCGCGGACAATTTCCCTGCGCAAAGCAACATATTTGACACGAACAAACGTTGCATGTTCATGCGCTAAACGTCGCGCAAAGCTTCACCGGCAGCCATTCTTCCACGGCCGCGCCGCGCAGCCACAGCCTCCGTTACGGCGATGAAAAACAGGTCGTGACACGTGATATTGCGTCTCTATTGCAATGCCTTTTGGGGAAGCGTCGGTGATCGAATATTGGATCAGTCGATGGGTTGGACGATGGTGAATGCACCGCGGATGTCGCCTACATCGTATCCGCGTGCTTTGTCATTGGGATACAGTTGTTTTATTTTCGCTTCTACATCGGGAGCGACATTCGCACCTCCGTGACAATTCAGACACACGGGTTGTGTCGGAATTGCCTTCATCCAGCGAAAGGCCTTTTGACCATTCTGTCCGACGATGTCATGATATTCCAACGTCATGGGGTCTTCGCCGGCGCCGCGTCGCTGTTCAAACTTTTCCAAAACGGATTTTTCCCACGCATCCGGGTCGTTCGCGGGATTGCGCGTTTTCAGGCTGGTGCGGCCGACGCGCCAACCCGCCTCCTTGGATAGACTATCGGCGATTTCCCCCGCCTTGACGTTACATACGCCGATGGCATTCACAGGCCCGCCTTGTTTCATCGCAGCCTGCAGCTCGCCCTTCAACGCCTGCATGAATTCCTTCGCGACCATCCGGCTCTTCTGTACGCGGGCGTCGACCGATGCGTCAGCGGCGAAGACCGGAACTTCGACGGAAGACGAAAGCCACAACAAAGAGAACAAGACAACGCTGCTACCTTTTTCCATTGCTTCCTCCTGTTAAATGTCGGATGGGGATCTGCGTCAATTAATTGAAGGCAATTCCAGGTTTTACCCCCGTCGCCTTCAAGATCTTGGCCAACGGACAAAATCCGGTGAACGCGGCTTGAAGAAGATTGGCGCCGACGAATACATTCAACCACAGCCACTTGGGATCGTGATAGTGCGCCAAAGCGACGGTGAGCAATACAACGACACCGGCGAATGCCAGGACGATCCGGTCTATAGACATTGGTGCAGAACCTATATATTAGAATAAAGTAAATTGCTAATTTACAATAGGATCGCTGCGAGGACAACCATACTGTGGCGCGCCTGGCTACGCGGACTGCCCGACGGACTATCCGCTTATCTCAACGACCCGCGTCGTCTTGCCTATGCGGCACGACCCGACGTGGATGCGCACCTCTCCTCGTCCGCGAACCAGCCACGATACCCGCCGCTCGTGGCTGTTACCGCGACTGCGTTGAAAATGAAACCCGGCGGTATCGAAAAACAAGCCTCGTCCCCAGCCGTCCAGGTGCCCCAGCGACACCCGCGGCCTCGCCCCCTGCTCCAGCGTACAACCCCGGGTTTCACACTCGGCCACCATCGGTTCGTTCCAATCGAGCTTGCGTGCGGATTCGAGGATATACGTCGGCAGATAGCCTCGGTTTTCGATGCAGGCGTCAACGCGGGTCAGACCACCGCCGAGCCCGCTCCCCACCACGTGGGTGTGGATGTCCGGAGCCATTGCCGCGATCCGTAGCATTACCGCACTCTGCCCCTTGCATATTTGATCGATTTTTTCCGGCGGCGGATTCCAGATCCCCGCGCGCGGGTCCAACCCGCCGATTTCGACGTCTCCGAGCTGAGGGTGCCGGTACGGTTTCCAGGGCTTTAACGCACGTCCCCGGTTTTGTTCTAAATCCCACCGTGCCAGCTGGACGAGCTCCCGCCTCGTCAATTTGGTGTAATGGTCGACGAATCGACGCTTGACCGAGACCTCCGCCTGCCGAAACAGATCCCACAATTCGCACACCATGGCGACGCACCCGCGCTGGTGATAGGCGTAGTCGACCAAGTCTCCATGCAGAGGTTTGTCCGGCTCGTAGGTGAACTCCTCGTATCCGCTCACCATCGGGTAGCCGGTGTAGCGAAGCGCCCACTCGCCGATCTGATCGAACACCGCCAGGTCTTCGCGCGGCATCTGCGAATCCGGTTTGTCCCCCAGCGGCCGAATATAGACGCCACCGAAAGTGTGTAGATTCAACCAGGCGAAAAGGTGCGGCAGCGCCGTGGTCGCGGCCACTACCGCGCGCGATTCCGGCTCGCTCAACGGAAATTCGCCGGCACCCGCCTGTGCATGCTCCGGCATCCACGCGTAAGGGAAATTCCGGTTCAAATCCGTGGGATTGTCGGACAGAAAATGCGGTGTCGGTATCTCGACGCCGTCGAAATTCTCTATGCTCCCCTCCGGGTAGATCTTGTAGAAGGGTCCGACGTCCTCGATATCCCTGGGCAACATCCACCCCGGCACGTCACGGCACTCGACGTATTCGCCGGCCCGGTCCCGCTGCCGCATCGTCAACATCATTCCGTTCCGGTCGACGTCTTCCGCCACCCATCGGCAGCGGTTGCGCGCGCCGCGCGGGTCCCGGGTGACTGAACGAACGTATCGTCCGCTGGACAAGACCGCCTCCGCCCCATCCGGCGACATGCGCGGCAAGACGTAGATCAGCACCTGACGCAAGCTGTCGAATATGTGGTCCGGCAATTGGTGCAGCTTTGGACGCTCCTCAATATGCAACCGGATAAAATCCTCGGCAATCGCCAGCGCAGCGCTGGATCCACACAATTCCGACGCATGCATATTCCCATCGATCCATATTGCGGGGCGAACTCGATCGGGGTCTTTTCCCAAAGTCAAAAGCCAGAGCTCCCGCCCTTCGCTGGAACACCCTATTGAGCTCACCCGGACGATTTCCGGAAACCTCGACGACCACGCCTGAACCTGATGGGTCAACTCATCGTAGCTGAGATAGCGCGTGCGAAAACCGCAGGACAACTGGCGCAGCAACGCGTCCTCGTTCATCGGGCTGTTGACGTCGCGGCGCGGCTTCCGTGGGCAGTCGATGCCATCGGTGACAAGCGCGCCAGCGAGGACAGATCGCAGGCGTCGATGCCGGCACCCCGGGGCGGCATACCAGGCATAACGAAGCCTCCCGGACCCCCCTACCGATTTTTCGTGCTATTGCACACTGCCGAATGAGGGGTCTGTGCTGCCCGGGGGAGGGTGCAATCCCGCCAACCTGCAGCCTTGCGCGACGGGTCCGCCGGGGAAGAGTTTGTACAAGTACTTGATGCCGCCTTGCCGGTGAAATTTTTCATCCAGCGCATCGTGCAACTCACGTACGTTCACGTTCTGATCGTTTTTTTCAAAGTATTCCTGCAGCGCGCGCACCGCCTCCCAGTGGTCCTCATCGAGCTCGAGCCCCTCGGCGTCGGCAACCGCTACGGCCGCTTTCGTGGACCAATTCTCCGGAGCGTGAGGAAATCTTGGGTCGTAAACCGTATCAATCTCAGGGTGTAAAATATCGTCCATCGACTCCGCCATCGAGTTCTCCTCCAAATTAATAATTAGTAACGAATCGGCATACAGGACAATTTGCAGTTGAGCGCCCGCGTCGCTTCGGCAATCGGCTGCCGATATTATTATATAGCGTGTGCACCGGCTCGACATATTCGCGCCGCGACAATTTCAGTACAACTTAAGGCACGACAGTGATAGTGTAAACGCTGCCGTCAATTTGTGGACAAATCTTCTAATTCCGGTCATGAACGACACCCGCTCTGACGAAGTGAATATAAGCCAGTCGGTCGCCATCCTCGTGGACGGCAACAATATCGAACGCAGCATCCACGCGGAAACCGGCGATCCGAACACGATGCTGAATTTCGATAAGCTGGTCCCCAAACTTTTGGATAACCGCGGTCTCAACCGTTTGGTGTACTTTCGCGAGGGGAAACAGATTTCCGCAAAGCTCCGGGAACGTCTCCACTTCCACTATCACGGCTCAGTCAGGCCTTGCCACAAAAGCGCCGACATCCCGCTGACCATCAAGGCTATGCAACTGGCGGGTAAAGTCGACACGATTATCATCATGTCCGGGGACTCGGATTTCATCGAACTGGTGCGACATCTGAAATCCGAGGGCGTCCGAGTAGAGATTGCCGCCGTGCGCCGAACGACCGCCGATCTCCTCATGGAAGACGCCGATTATTTCCACGAGCTTGCCCAGGAGGATTGGTTTAGCCTGCCGAGTAAAAAGGCGCCCCGACGAACGTCCAAGAAGCGAAAATAGCCG
>JBFGKR010000144.1:0-5619 GCA_041576575.1 Arenicellales bacterium
CCGCCACCCTTTCGTGGATTATGTGGTCAGGGGCGACTCTACAGATTTTCCCATGGTCATATTAATGGATGCCGTCCTCGGGAAAGGTGCATTTGGACAGGTTCCCAACCTGACTTATAAAGATGAAACGGGGCAGATACTTACAAACAATTTCAACCATGTAGCTGCCGACATCGACGATCTAATCGTCGATTACGGATTAATGGCGAGAAGGGCGCTGCGCCACCTCGACCCTGACGCTTATCTGCCGCTTCGGTCGTGGAAGAACTATCCCATCACCGCGGTTTTCCCTTTCCGCGGATGTCGACACGACTGCGTGACTTGCGGCGGATCGAAAACCGCCGGGGAGCGGGTCTTTCGTCGTTCGGCCCTGGCCGTCAAATCGCCCGAGACAGTGGCCGCTGAACTAGCAAAAATCGACAAATATTTCGATGCGCCGGTAATGATTATCGGAGACATTCAACAGAAGGACCGGGATTATGCGCTGCGCCTATTGCGCGAAATCAAGCCTCGACCGGCTGTCCAACACGGCTTGATCGACGAAAATATCGCCGAAGACGTCGCCGGACGCGCACGCCGGGCGCGTAATCTACACCGCTCTATTGTCGAATTGATAGATCAAGGACGGCAGAATTCGCCGGCTTGGACGCGGCTGATGCACGAGTTACGTTCTGACTTCCTCGGTTCGATCTCATACGAGGAAGAACTTGAATGGCCGACGGGGTTGACGCGATTTAAAATTATGGCGCTGCTGTCGAGATTGTTCGTGCGCAGTTAATGTCTGCGAATTACATTTCCATCCAGGATGCGACTGAGGCGACTGAAATTCGCGCGACAAATGGAATAAAAAACCGCGCCTCACAAACTTATATTGTACCGGCCGAGCAAAGCAATAATCGTAAAATAACAAATAATCGTAACGGCGACCGAGACGCCCATAGCAAGATAAAAATTCACTCCGTACTTGAGCAGTAACGGGAGGGAGACGAAGAAGGCCAGCGACGGGATAACGAGCCAAAATATGCTGGCCGCTAATCTACCAACCTTTGATACATCTCCGGTATCGATATAGAGCCAGGTAATGGCGAGCACGGAAACAATGGGTATCGAAGCCAACAGTGCTCCGGCGAAGGAACTGCGTTTCGCAATCTCCGAAATCAAAACGACTAATATCGCGGTGATACCAAGTTTGACGATGAAATAGACCAAACATATCCCCCGTCAGACGCACTTTTCATCCGCTGATCGGCTACTGGAGTCGTTGTTCATATGCTTCGTTCCGTTGCGCCCACAAAACGTAGACTTCATCTGGCCAGAGCGATAGCAGCCAATCGATGATGTCGGAGATTTGCGAATCATCGAGCATTGAACCAAAGGGCGGCATGACTCGCCCGCCTTTTTGGATAATATTCACCAATTGTCTTCGCGGGTGATGCCATGTGTGTGCGGTGCCGTTTAATGGAGGCGGTGGAAAATTACCGCTGGCGTCTCGCTGCTGCCAGTTAAGCGCGCCCTCCGCGCGGGGTCCGTGGCATCGGGCGCAATACATTGCGTACGTCTTGGCTCCCTGCATAATCTTGGCGAAATCCGCCGGTCTGGGCGGCGCTCTCTTCACCTCGTCTTGTATCGTTTCATTCACGGCTTGGCTCAAATCGGCCGCCACCTGCTGATTCGTCTTGGGCGCGGAAGACGGCTCGCGGGACTCGGTGTCACACCCGATGAGCGGGAGTACGAGCAACACATAAATAGGAATACGATTCACGGGGCCTCTACGCGCCGGGCGGCCGGGAATCATCTCTTGTTTTTCTGTGGTGGTCCAGTCAACGGTAGTTCCATTTCTTGCCCCCTGCGCGCGCGGAATACGGGATTCCGCGAAAATGAATCGGCAAAAACCGCGCCCTGTTTTCGTAGACGATGCGCCAGACGCCGTCGCTGTCCCTTCGCCAGTACTGGCGCTTGCGCGAACGGATGTTGAAATTACTACTCCGATAATCCTGATCAAACGAGACAACCAACAGTTCCCTCTCTCCGGGATATCGAAAAATACTGATGTCGTCTAGTCCGATCTTGATAAACTCTTTTTGTCCCGCAACCCGGCGCTTGTGCCGTAACCACCTTACGTAATCGTATGCCCCATTGTGGAAAGATTTCGAGTAATGCCGCGCATAGCGATCGATGTCGCGGCTTTCCCAGTCTTGCCTCCATTGCTCCAGTTGCTCGAATAAGACCTCCCTTTGTCGGATCAGTTGCTTCGACGCAACCCAATTGACGCGATCGGCAATGACGACCGGCGTGGATTCCGGTTCCACCGTGTTCGACAAGAACTCCATGTCTGAATTCGACAACGTCAAGCACCCGTCACTCACGAACGGCGCGCGGCTGTAGGTGTCGGAAGGAACGCCGTGGAACCAGATCCCGTACCCGGTGCGACCCAATCGGCGATCCCATTCGTTCGGGTAATTGATGGGCAGCGCCGCCGGACCATAGAAATCCGAAAGATCCCTCGGGTCCAAACGCGTGGTTACGAAATACACGCCAATAGGGCTGCGCTGGTCTCCCTCCCGGACTTTCTGCATCCCCCTCTTGCCCACCGATACATAGGAGTCGCTCAACAGAAGCAACTGATTTCCGTTGTTGGCAAATAAATAGAGTCGCGACAAAGATGCATCGACGACGACGACATGACGTTGCGACTCGGAAACGTGAAGCAATTGATCGGGCAAGGAACCGGGGGACAGGCGCGAATCACTCTGTTTGTGCTCCAGCCTCCGCCTAGCCTCCTCCAAGAGCGCGGGCACTCCACCGTTGTTATCAGCGAACGCACCGCCGAAGGTATTCATCGGGCGATCCTGCGCCATCAACAAATCCGCGTGCACGAGCTGCGCCAGACGGAATTTGGGGTTCTGTTGTATCAGGCGTTCCGCTTTGTCAACCGCAGTCGGAAGCCGCCCGGCACCGACATCCTCCAGGATCTCCAGCAACGCCGCTTCGCTCTCGTCAACACGAACTAGCTGGTCGTCGGGGCTCGAATCCTGCGCCGCATGCGCGGAGCTTGCGAGCAAAAGAACTAAGACCTTGGCCCATCGTGGTTTCATGCTATCAACGGACAACTTCCTTCATAGCAGACCACGGAGCCCAATAATCCGTGTACACGCGGATGTTTTCATCCTCCGCCGCTCGCGTTTCGAGCGTAGTCAATGAGCTTGTCGGAGGGAACATAACCTCCGATCACGCTCCCGTCTTCCAAAATAATGGTCGGGGTCCCGCTTATGCCCAGTAATTGTCCCATTTGATAATGCTCCGTGACCGGATTATCACACCGCTCGGGCTTGACCTGTCTGCCCGATTTGGCGTCCGTCATCGCGGCCAGGGGATCGTCGGCGCACCACACAGAAACCATTTGGTCGTAGCTGGAGGAACCGACACCGGCGCGAGGAAACGCCAAGTACCGCAACTTTATACCGGCCGCGTTCAGTGTTCCCACTTCATTGTGCAACTTGACGCAATACGGGCAAGTAACATCCGTGAACACCGTGATCGTGCTTTGCACTTGTTGCGGTGCAAACACAACCATATTGTCTTCTCCCAGGCCGTCTACCGCGGCGACTCGCGCTCGCTTCCGGGTGGTCTCGCTAACGTTCTCGCGACGCTCGACATCTATGATGTCCCCCTGGATGACGAATCTGCCGTCTGCGGACATGTAAAGCACACGCGGTCCAATAGTTATCTCGTACAGGCCGGTCACCGGAGACGGCTTGACCTGTTCTTCCGAAAAGTCCGGAATCAGGCCGCCTGCCGTGGCGCGTACGGCATCTGGAATGCGTTCACTTCCACTCGCCGCAGCTTGCATGAGTAATGAGGCCACGATTACAAATACGGTTCTGAACATGAATACTTTCTCCCATCGGCATTGCCTAGCCGAGAGCAAATTAGAACTTGTTAATATGCCTCCTATTCGATCCCAATTGCTGTTGCGCTTTGGAACCAGCTTGCGTCCGAACCTGAGTCGTCGCGCAGAGAGGGATTTTCGAATACGAGCAAAAAACTTTGCCTTGCAGGTTTACTTGCATTTAGACACGGATTCCGCCTTTGAGTAAGAATACGCAAAGCCAAAACGAACGTCAAAAGTCGTTCGAATCGTTACTGCGCTGGGGCACCGCGCCTCGCACGCGTGCCCACAATGAACCCCCTTCCCGTGTGGTCGGAAAACCTGCGCCGGGTGACCGAGCACACGACTTACAAAGACACTTTAGGCGCCACGCGCCTCGGCGCCAGGCGTGCAATATCGGTGAAATCTTAACTGGCCGCTGCCATTCTTGTATGGTAGCAAACTGATCAGCGGCGGACATCACATCGGAATAAACCATCATGCCCGTGATTTCGACACCGAGTACACACAAATTTCCCTGGTACGTGCGGCTGTTCCTTTGGAATCAGAAACGCCGATATGGCGCAGTTTTGGAGGCCGCCCGATTGTGGGGCCGCACACCCAAAGTCTTCATCGCAGTTGCGCTCCTTTACGGCGCGTTGGATCGTCGATCGTCGCCCATCGAACCGGCGCTTCGCTCGCTGGTAACCGTGCGCGTCTCGCAGATCACCTGGTGCGCTTTTTGCGTCGACATCAATTCGGCTACGGTACTAAAGCGCGGCGTTACTCAAGAAAAGCTGTCGGCGCTGCCCGAATACGAAAATAGCCCTTTGTACACCGAGCGCGAGAAAGCGGCATTGGCTTATGCGGAAGCGGTTACTTTTTCAGATCGCCAGGTAACCAAGGATCATTATTCGCGTCTGCGATCCCAATTTGACGACGATGCCATTATCGAACTGACGGGCTTGATCGCGTTTCAGAATTTGTCCAGCAAGTTCAACGCAGCGCTCGGTGTGGAACCGCAGGGATTCTGCACGCTTGTCGCAGAGACCGAACGTTGACGGCGTTCGTCGCATCTTGTCGCAATCGAGAAGCCAATTGTACATGGACCAGGAGAATCTGAACGTCCTTGACACAAATCACGCTATTGCCGTTGGCCGATATGCTATAGTTAGCGGCTATATGAACTGGGGACCCGTAAAATCGATCGCGTGGGCCATGCTCTTGGCGATCGTGGTCTTTCCGACCGCGCCCTCTGGCGCCGAGACGCTATCGGTGGCGACGGGTGAAGTGCGGGCGGATTTAAGCCACTCGGGATGCGACATGCCGGAGTGCGCGCGGGAATCGCTGTGCCCGACCATGCCGATGTCCGATTGCGGTATGAACGCGTCATGCTCCGTCTGCGGCGCGGGCGTTCTGATGCATTACGCGAGCGGTTTCTGGTTCGAGCGAAGCACCAACGTGTCTTGGAACGACGCGCACGGACTGCGTATTCAACAGCTATACGACCGCATCTTTCACCCTCCACGCGTATCCTGACACGCATTTTCGGCGGTTTCCGGCGCATATCCGCGCGCTCGCCACTGCCTGTCTCATCAACAACAACCGTCCCTGACCACTGCGCTTCGCAGCATACATCTCGATCGAGGCGACCATCGGGAAACAGGATGATGATTAAAGATAAAGTTATATCCATGTATCGCGGCACGTCGGTTCAATGGCCTGTTTATCATTGGCGCACCGGATTTCCC
>JBFGKR010000145.1:0-5608 GCA_041576575.1 Arenicellales bacterium
CCCTTTTGGCTACACCTTGCGACTAAAGTAACTTCCCGAAATAGCAAACCGATTTGGTCGAGTCTTACAAGTCGTATTTTCTCACAGGACAACGCTTGTCACTCGGATCTAAATCAAAGTTGTGGGCATATTATGGAAAGCAATCATGGTATCGAGCGGTCTTGCATACGCACGGCTTTCGTACCGCCTTGCAATCCTCTTCCCGGACGGTGCTGTACTCCTCGTCATTTCGATGATCCGTCTCCGCCAGTCTATCAACCTGTTAAACGCCCGATCCCAATCCGGCCCGGTAGGAAGTAGACCGTCCCCATCGCCGGTCACCCCTGTAGATCTGGAAGAACTCCGCAGAGTTTCCGAAACAGTATTGCATTCCCGGCCCGACAACCGACACGTCTACGACGTCCTGCGCGTTTCCATAATCCCTTCAGAAACTGAAGTGTGCAAGATGTATACCGTTTAAGAATTTGTCAATATTTCAGTCTGTTAGCGAGTATATCGCCACGACGTTGTAACAATTTCGGACACTGCATCGCGTATCGTAAATGCGGGTCCAACCTCTCGAAAAGTTGATTACAGCGACAAATTGTCAATCAAATCAATATCATATAAAGTCGAACGACTCCGTAGTCTGTGCCCGCAGGTACTGTAAATCTTATCGACAAATTGACTAATTCGCTTTTGCCGCACCGCACCGGCACTTAGTGAGGAGAGAGGTCGCCGCGGTCCGACGCCGTTTCGCGTCGCGCGTCGCGAATGATAGATTTTCCCCGCGGTTGCGTGGCCGCATGATCTCCGTATCACGAACCATCTCACAGACGCAAGAATGCGTGCGCGTGCCGAGAGTTTTTCAGGTACGAGGTCCGGGGATACTGTAATTTTGGACTCCCAATGAAACCGCCGATGCGCGCCTAGTGCACGTCACACGTGAAGTTGGTGCGAATCGGTGTGTTATGACGAGGACCTCCACCGATATACGTTCGTATCAACCACAGCTTCGGCAGTCATACACTGTGCATCCGTGCGAACTCGGGCGACCCGACTCTTGTGCCCGAGAATGCAGTGTGTCGCCGCATCGCGAGTGGAAGTCGCTCCTGATCTCGATCTTTACGCGGGTTGCGAAAGGGGACGACGGGCCGACACGATCCAGATATGGAACCGACACCGTATGAGGTCTCAAACCCCGTCGGGCGATCGCGCCGCCGGCACGCGGACGGGATCAACGGTCTAGATCGTCAATGTGCCACGCGAAGCGTTGGTATGGGCGCTTCTGGGGCGACAGCGGTATCGAAACTGAGGCCACGCTGTACGCGAGGACCGACTTCGACCGTGCTGCAACGCGCGCTGCCGATTGCGGGCTACGTCCGGGAAAAAGCGGTATCTTGGTGGGCTCGGCGAACCTTAGTAAATTCCTGGTTTTGACGATATTCAATATTTATATCAATGAGTTATGACAATTACGGCGTCCGAATGAGGAGTCTGTCGAGTATCTTTACACGAGCTTTGGGTGATGCACCGGGCCTAGAATTGCGCGAATTTCCTACCAATGTCCGCGCCGGGTCGGCCAGGAAGCGGCGCAAAGCGCCGGGGCATACGTCGGTATTTTTTACAGCCTGCCTTTCGCGCCCACGTATAACAATAGGTAAGTCCTTGGAATACATTGAATTTTTATGTTTGGCACGACTTGTGCTTATTCTTTAACCACGGAACAATGTGCCGGCATCGAAGGCCAGCGCGTTAATGAAAAGCAAGTATTCGTGTTTACTTAATGTTTTAGGAGGAACTCAATGAAACTCACACACGTATTGTCAGGAACTGCAGCCGGCGCGATCATGCTGTACGGCGCTACGGCCATGGGCGCGTCCGTGCAAAGCCAGTTCTTTCCCAATGAGCTCAATCAAGGCTCCGACAACAGCGCGGAGTATCTGATCAACGGCCCCAATTCGACCGGCGTCACCACCGTCGACGTGGGCGATAGACTGCGCGGCATCTTTGACGTCAATACCATCGAGGACCTGTCAAACACCGGGAACATAAATAGTCTTGGGTTAGCCAGCGGAAACAACGAGTGGTCCGGCGTCTTCGAAATTATGGCGACGAGCAAAGTGCAGAATTTGGACGGCAGCTTCACCTGGACATTTGGCCCCAGCCCCAGTTTCGAAGCGCAGTACGGAGCCGGCGCCATGATCGCCATGTTCGAGGACACCGACATTGAGTTCACCCGGCTGTCCGCCGTCGACGACGGAGCTCCCGACACCGGTGTGGGTCCGTTCGCCAGCGAAGAGGCGTTGATCGACAACGTTGAAGACGACGGCGTAGGAGGAAATCCAGCGGGCAACGCAGTCTTGCGCTGGGTGCTCGGTTTCGGTCTCGACGCCGACGAGTTGTGGACCGCCACCGCGGTCAGCGACGACATCGGGGTGATCGGTGCGGTTCCGCCCCCGGGCAACGGCGGCACGGCAAACTTTCAGGTCAGCATCCTGCAGAACAACTTCACCATCGGTTTTGCGCAGGTTGGCGCGTCGGTGGCGCTTGCGGACGGCTTGATCGACATCAATGGCTCGGGCAATCTGCTCGGCATAGCCGGCGCGACCACGCCATTCGACAACTTCGACAACTTCGACTTCACGTTCCGTCCGGAGGTCGTCCCGGAACCGGCGGCTTTACTGTTGATCGGTCTCGGTCTGGCGGGATTGGGAACCGGCGCCGTACGTCGACGCAGGCGTCGCGCTTAAGAGCAAACGTCACAACCGTCGCGGCGCTCCCGCGACCAAAAAGTGAGTTTCTATAGAGTGCCGGGAGTGTGAGGAAGATTTCCTCACACTCCTTTTTCTTGGCAATAGCACTGTGTACCCCGCGCTGCATGCAGCCCGGGGTATTTTTATGGGAATAATGCATTGGTGCGCACTGCGTAGGAGTGCGGACAGATACAGACACACACCGATCTCGCAGTGATTGCAGCGCGCTGAGCGCGGAACACCCGAATACGCGCTAATCTTAACGCGAAATTACTGCTAAGGATGTGCCCCAATAAAGCAAGGCATCGCGGCAACTGAAATCCCCCACCTATCCGTGGGTGGTTTCATTTTGGGGAGGCTCGGTCTATTCTTCGCTGATGCCACGTCTTACCATGCTGCCGACGTTTCTGCGAGAGGTTTTCGGGTCGCGCACACTGCCTCGAGAACCGGAACCCGAGTTGATCATGGACGGGCAAGAGCAAGTAACCGCCTATGCGGAGGCCGGACGCATCGATGGCGTCATGGCCGCCGCGTACTTGATGCACTCCGCGAGGGCTTCGCAAGTCATTCAAGGATGCGATCGAGTGGTGGATCTAGGATGCGGCCCCGCGACGCAGCTGGGCCAAATTGCGGAACTCAATCCAAATACGTCTTTTCTTGGCGTCGATCTTTCCGAAGGGATGCTGGCCGATGCTCGAGCCCATATAAAACGACTCGGTCTCAGTAACGTGGAGTTTATCCAGGGCGATATCACGCACGTGGAGTCATTGCCGGACGGGTGCGTCGATGGCGTCATCAGTACCATGACTCTCCACCATCTGCCGACGATCGAGGCCCTTCACTGCTGCTTCCGAGAGGTTACACGGCTTCTTCGGCGCGATGGATCCATATACATCGTCGATTTTGGACGCCTGAAATCCCTGAAGTCCGTCTTGTTTTTTGCTTATTCGAACCGTAAACACCAACCGCACGTATTCTCGTTGGACTATGAACGCTCCTTGCGAGCGGCATTTTTACTCGAGGACCTCAAACAGACCGCAGTTCGAGAGTTGCCGTCCAATATCGACGTATACAGTACGTTTGCCATTCCGATGCTTACTCTCGTTAAGACAAGAGATAAACCCATCCACGACGCCGTTCGGCAACGATTGTCCGAGATGCGCAAGGGCTTGATGCCTCGCTATCGCAGAGAATTGGATGACATTCGTGCTTTTTTCTGGCTGGGCGGTCTCCGGAACGACCCGTTTCGTTGACGCAGTCGACAGCAAAATGATATGGCCGTTCTCGTCGAACACACCTGAAAGTGGCAAAAATACACTCAGATAGTACTCAACGCGGCGTCAGTGCGAGTTTCTTTGTGTAGCTTCTCGGGGCCTGCGACCACTGCTATCAAAGACAAGCTCCTCCAGCGGACGACGAATAGAACGCGCTGGCACCACGCGCCGGCTGGGCACACCGATACGCGCAAGAAGAAGCACATGTTCGACGTTCACGGGTGCTACGTCGTCTCGGAACGCACGTTCGAGGGTCTCAGCCTTACGCGACACTCCGGCCATTTCGGTAAAAGCCACGTTATTCCGGGCATAGCTCGAAAACGCCAGCGGCGCAAACGACGGATGCAGAGCAAGCCCTAACTGATGCGCCGTCAACCACAGGCGCTGGAATGCCATCCCGGCGCGTAATATCAGTATCCTATCTGGTGGAGTATCGCTCGGATCTTTGGTCGCCATGAAGAAGTGTGCAGCGCACCTCACACCCGGCAGCCAATCAAACTCGAGTCTCGGCATCATCGTTCCACCGAGAAACCGATTGAGAAAGTGGACTCTAGCCCAGTCCCGCATGGCCCACCGCATAAGTCTGCGTGTGGCGCTATCTATTCCAATCGCCCCCACCGGGATACCTTGGGGGCTGTAAGCCCTGTCCCAATCGAGAATGTGCCGGTGCACCGCATACGCTTCTGGAATCCGTAGTCGAATGTCCGTTGCGAGGGCATTGATACGCGCCCAACGCAGACGATCGATTAAAGTCTCGGACCAATAAAGCACGAAGTCCGGCCCAACGACAGCCTCCAGTTTCTTCCTCTGGCTGCTCGACAATCTTCGAAACCGATAGGGCCGCCTATCCACAGAGCGGCTCAGCAGAGTCGAAAAAAGCGGGTCGGGAATTCGTTCGTCCCTCTTCTCGAACACCACCTTGAAGTAATGTGTATGACCTTTGCTGCCCTCGTAAGACCAAGACATTTCGCGTTGATAACGGGTAGCAGCAACACGTAACGTCTCAAGCAGGCAGCCGAATGAAGTCCAAGAAGCCTGACCGTCGTTGAAATCGTATACGTCGTCGCCTGCCTGATCGCGTGCGTGCACTATGACCTGGTCACTGCTTGCTATCTCGAAACGCCACGGTTGCACGTTGTCCCCGCTTGGCGCCCAACGAGCAACGTCCAGTATACGTTCCACTACCGTACGCGAATCCGACACAGATCTCTGCGTTACAGGTCTTGCAATCTCCCGAGAAAACTTCGGACGCGCGATCGCCAGGGCCAGTCGCTGTATCGGATTGTTGTTTCCGAATGGACGCCATGTCTTCGCCAGACGATTTCGGTACGCATCAAAGTGAAGGCCCAAAGGCGCGGTCACGACCTTTCCGCGCCGAAGGAGAATCTTGAGTGCCTCGGTGGCGGCTACTCCGGCGCACAACTCGCAGCCCATGACGGTAGAAGGCCCCTGGTGATTAGGAAGGTCGACGCGCGAGGGATCGACCAAATACTTCATTTGCAGCATGGCCGGTGACAGACCCAAGAGGAAACGCAGCAACTGTTCATGTTCCGCCTGGCCCGATAGACGAAAATAGGTCTCGAAACTCATCCCACCAGG
>JBFGKR010000146.1:0-5600 GCA_041576575.1 Arenicellales bacterium
GTATTATGCGGCTTTTTGTACTCGCGCCCTTGGAGATAGGCATCCATGGCCCGGGCGGCGATACGGCCTTCGCCGACCGCTTTGGCCGAAATGCCGAGGCCCCGGACATCGCCGCCGGCGTAGACGCCGCGTTGCGGCGTGGCCTGAATACTGTTGGCATCCACCCAGCCCCACTTGTTGGCCAGTTCCGCCATCCCGCCCCGCAGTTCGGGCCGCTGCCCGATGCCCACCATCACCGTGTCTACGGGGAGCGTGTATTCCGAACCCTCGATGGGAATCGGCCGGCGGCGTCCCGACTCGTCGGGCTCCCCCAACTCCATCCGAATGCATTCGACGGCGGTTGCGCGTCCGCCCTCGGTGATGAAGCGCACCGGGGCGGACAGATATTCGATGCGGATGCCTTCGGTCTCGGCCGCGTCCACGTCTTCGGAGATCGCCGGCATTTCTTCCCGCGTCCGCCGGTAGACGATGACCACCTCGGAGTATTTGGATACCCGCTTGGTCACCCGTGCCGCATCCACCATGGTCTTGTCCGAGATGGTGTCCTGCACCGCTACTTCGGCTTTCACCGCCTGATCGAGTTCTTGCTCGTCGACTTCCTGCGCTTGCGCGATGTCCTCGTCTTCGCGTTTCAACGACTGCAAACGCAGCGATACGCGTGCAGCATCAACCGCGCTGTCGCCGCCGCCGATGACCACCACGCGGTTGCCGATTTCTACCTTGGCCCCCGTGTTGACACGGTTCAGAAAGCTGGCGGCGGTGAATATGTTGGCGGACTGCTCCCCCGGCACGCCCATATCGGCGCCTTTGTGCGCGCCGCCCGCTATGTACACGACATCGTAGTCCCGGCGCACGTCCTCGAAAGGAATGTCTTCGCCGACCTTGGCATTGCATTTCAGCGTCACACCCAAATCCAGAATCTTTTGAATTTCGCCGTCGAGCACATCCTTGGGCAGGCGGTAGGGGGGGATTCCGTAACGCAACATACCGCCCGGTTTTTCGAACGCCTCGTACATGGTGACCTGGTAACCTCGGCGAGCCATTTGATACGCAGCCGAGAGTCCGGAAGGTCCGGTCCCGATGACCGCCACCTTCTGAGGCTTCACCTCGTCGGTGAGCCGTGTCAGCTTGAGTTCGTGTTTAAGGCCGTAGTCACCGATGAAGCGTTCCATGTTGTTAATGGCGACTGCTCCGTCGTCCTTGTACTTGCGATTGCATTCCGATTCGCACGGGTGGGGGCAGATCCTGCCGTGCACCGCGGGCAGAGGATTCTTGTCGGTCAGAATCTCCCAGGCCTCCGTCAATACTTGGTCGATCGTTTTGCCGAAAAAGTCCGCCTGCTCGATTACGGTGAGATAACCGCGAATATCTTCACTGGCGGGACATCGGTTGCGGCACGGTGGAAGACGCTGGACATAGACTGGACACTTCCAGCTGCGTCCGTTCCGCACCACAATTTCATCGGCGTCATAGGGAGCCAGGGCGGCTTCGACCTGTTCGCGCGTGAAACCATCACGAAAAATACTGGGTTCCATCTACCTGCTACCTCTCAGTTTTGTTTTTTTTTACAGTCAGATCCTGACGTGTGTCGACCGGTTGTAGGTCCACATGGCGTTCGGACCATCTTCGATGTGGTATTTGGTAAACGGAAAGCCGGTCTTCTCGAAGAACCGATGCCATCCGATCCGCTCGATCCACTCGCCCACACGTTCCCAATCTTTGGCCCCCTCGCGATAGGCATTGAGTATCGTGCGCACGGCATCCGACACCTCGGGCCAGCGCGGCGGGTTGTTGGGCAATCCCCACACAGCGAGTTTCATCAGCGACGGTCCGCTGCGGCTGTTCGCGCCCTTGCCGCCCACCCAGATGGAAAGCGTATCGGTGTCGGCATCGCGGATTTCCATGCTGGGACACTGACCGTGACAGGCCCCGCAATACATACATTTTTCGTCCACCACCTCGACCGACTGATGGCCATCCACGACCGTGGGCCTGATGGCCGCCACGGGGCAGATCGCCACCACCTTGGGTAGCTCGCAAATCTGCATGTTGTTGTGATTGATGCGCGGCGCGTGATGATGCTGAACGATTATCGCGATGTCCGAGTGCCGGCCGCAGTTGATCTGACAACAAGACGTGGAGATCTTGACCCGATTGGGGAAGTTCTCGTTCTCAAATTCGTCGATCAGATCATCCATCAACGCCTTGACCGCGCCGGCGGCGTCCGTGGCGGGCAGGTTGCAGTGCAGCCATCCCTGCGTGTGAGCGATATTCGACACCGACGCTCCGGTGCCCCCGATGGGAAATCCAAGTTCGGTCTTGATCGCCTCGATCAACGGCTCCACGTCCTCCTCCTTGGTCAAACTGAATTCCACGTTGGTGCGCGTGCTGAAGCGCAGAAAGCCATCACAAAACCGATCGGCAATGTCACAAATCTTACGTATCGTGGTCGGGCTCATGGTGCGCGGCGAACCCGCCCGCACGGTGTACAGCTTGTCGCCGCTCTCCGCCGTGTAGACCAACACCCCCGGCCGGATTCGCTCGTGCTCCACCCACTTGCCGTAGTTTTTTGCCATGGCCGGGTGGAGGCACTGCGTGTAATCCGGTGCCCCTTGGTCCCGTTGTGCCAATTTGGTAGCGCTCATGAATTTTGTCCCCTCAAGCTTCTGGTGTATTTCTGCATGGAAGGCGCTTTGCAGCCGCTTAGCTGGTCGATTCCCGGGATTCCGGCTCCCGATTCCACACTGTGGGCCGTTGAGTTTGTTCCCCCTCAAAGCGGCCCGGCGCCAGCTCCTCGAAATTGATGTACGGGCTGGTGCGCGTGGACTGCACCATTCTTGGATCCGGTTCTATGCCACATCCCTCCAGGAAGGTCGCCAGACCCACGCGGGCGATGAACTCACCGATACGCTCATGATCCATGCCGTTGTCGTTCCAGAACTCCCACATCCGGTCTATCAGGTCGGTGAGATTCTCATAGTCTTCTTCGGTTTCCAGCTTTAAAAACGGCACGATGACTGAACTCATGGTGTCGCCGATTTTCAACGTGCGCTTGGCGCCCAGACAGATCGTTACGCCTCGATCCTTGCCGGGTTTCAACGCCTTGTGCATCACGTTGAGACAATGCATGCAGCGTACGCAGTTTTCATCGTCCACGACCAATTCCTTGCCTTTCAGGGAGAGGCAATTCGTGGGACAGCGCGTAATCACGTTGTTGACGACGTGATCGATACCTTTTTCGTCGATGTACTCGGCCACTTTTTCCTGGTCGACCTGCATGGGACCGCGCCACGTTCCGATAATGGGCATGTCGGAGCCGATCATGGCGTTGGCGCAGTCGTTGGCGCAGCCCGAAATCTTGATCTTGAACTTGTACATAAACTCCGGCCGATGGAGAAAATCTATGTAGTGGTTGGTGAGGAAGCGGCAGGTCTTCATAGTGTCGAAGCAAGCCATCTCGCAACGAGCCTGTCCCACACAACACTGCAAGCTGCGCAGCGCCGCTCCTGAGCCTCCCAAGTCCCAACCATTGGACATCAGGTCCTCGGCCGCGGCGAACGTAGACTTATTGTCGAATCCCAGGGCCAAGGCGTCGCCGCTCAGGCCGTGAAGCTGAAGGATTCCCGCTCCGTGTCTCTCGCAGATTTCTGCGAGATTTCGCAATCGTTCCGTGGAATACACGAAGCCCGGTGGCGGGATGATGCGAATGGTATGGAACTCAGCGAGGTCCGGATATTTGTCGGCTTTTTCGGAGAGACGCGCAATAACGCCGCCGCCATAACCCGAGACGTTCAAGACGGTGCCGGTCCAGTAGTTCCATCGGTTTTCGTAGGACTCCTCGAGTTGGTTCAACAACTGTGCGACCTGGGGTTTGGTCTCCGACCACTTTTTGAGATCGGAGACAAAACTGGGCCACGGCCCTTCTTCGAGTTCGTCCAGTAACGGGGTGTTCAACCCTGTATTCTTCGTTCCTTTCTCGTCTTTTTTCTTAGCCATCAAAAGCCTCCTACTCTAGCTGAGCTTTCCAATATCCTGAAAGACAAATATTGGAATTCACAAGCGTAAACACCGGACTGAGTGTGCGTTAATAGAATCAGGTCGAATCTTTCAAAGATCTCAACGCCGACGACGCCACCGCAGACGATCGGGGTTGCGTTAACCGTCGTGCTCGGAAGGCAATGGCTTGGGCAAGCCGGCCAGTTTGCACAACTCGGAAATAGGGTCGGTGGGAAACAGCATATAAAGAAATTTTTCATACTCCTTGTGTTCGTGAAACCTCTTACCAATACTGCCGCCGATCCTTTGCACCAGCACATGCATGGTTGGATGAACCTGGTGTTCTTCCCAATAATCGCGAAAATAATCGATCAGCCCCAGGTGCTCGTCTTTTAGGTCTATCCCGTCTCGTTCGGCGATAGCCTCAGATACGTCTTCCGACCAATCGTCCCGGTTAACGAGAAATCCTTCTTCATCGAGCTCAATCATCTTGCCGTTTACTTCTATAGCCATTATCAAACCCTCGAAAAAATCGTCCGAAAAATTTCCGACCGCGACAGCTTTCCTGGAATTGAAAATTTAGGTCGCTCGAGGTCGCCCTGCAAGTTTCGGTCGGTACTAGAGCTAAATTTTGGGCAAGCCAACCCGCTAACGAGACTGCTCACTCGCGACCCTGCCACCCGAAATTCGCGCTTTCGAAGCGATGAACTGAGTTCAAGTCTACCTCGCCGATCCCGCACAATCCCGGTCGGCGTAGGCTTCCGGCTTTCATAACACAGGATCTGGAAGCAGCGTATTGACTTATATCAATTTTTGATGGTCCCCAAGCCGGAAAAGCTTGCCTAAGTCTCGAGCCCTGTTACTCAATTCTCGGGTGCGCGGGTTTCATTTGCTGCTCGCGATCCGACCGCAGTCTCTCGACGTCGTGTCGAGTTTCGATGAGCGTCGGGGCCCGGGCACGCGCTCGTCGACGCCGAGAGGGCGCTTCTGGAACCGATCGGCAGAGGCGCGATGGGTGTGCCCCACGCTCCCGTGCAATCAAATGCTTTCAATATCGGAAGCCGGTTTCTATTCTTACTGCAATACCGTGATCGACCGAGATACGAGTACGCGTCTGCTGTGAAAGCGCAATCCTCCCCTTGGATGTCTTTCGAACGGGTCGGCTGAAACGAGGCGACGACGGCAGTAATGACGACTGAAAAGGTACCGACACCATCTCGGAGCTGAGCCGTCGCCCGCCTGTAGACGCGGCAGCGGGAGAACACGTCAGAAAAGACGCATCGACGCACGATTGTCAATCTAGGTTTGGCGGCGGGCGCGGGACTGCTCGTGGGCCGCTCACCCTACGGGCAATGGTTCAGGTTCCGGGCGGGCCGACTCGTCATCGGCACCAACAAGTCCCGTAGTCACGATGTGGCCCTTGGCGCTGCAACCGCCAAGGTTCTCGCCGGGCACCGGCCGGAGACCGAGACCATGATCGGAACCGCCGCAAGCTCGCGGGAGGCGGATAAGCTGCGAAAGAGTCGCCAGTTGTACGTCGCAGTTTGTGAAGGCGGACGAGGCGTGGGAGGCCTTGAAGGGATCGGCGAGTTCAGCGGCCGGGA
>JBFGKR010000147.1:0-5542 GCA_041576575.1 Arenicellales bacterium
CAGCGCGCCATCGCCCTCGCGCGTCTCCCCGCATCGGTCAACGCCGGCGATTCCTGCGAGGTGGAAGTTCGAGCAAAGCAACTTCCGGTCCGAGTCGTCGATTATCCTTTTGTGCGCCACGGCAAGAGTTGTTTGCCCGAAATCTAACTGCAGCAAACAAGCACCGGCTTCCCAGGAGGTAACATGCAAGAGATTCCTGATGAGTTGAGATATACCAAGACCCATGAGTGGGTACGGACCATGGACGACGGTCATCTTGAAATTGGTATTACCCATCATGCTCAAGATATGATGGGGGATATGGTGTTTGTCGAGCTACCGGAAGTTGGGATCACCGTCAGCGCGGGAGAGGACTGTGCCGTGGTGGAGTCGGTAAAGGCGGCCTCGGACGTGTACGCGCCCGTCAGTGGCGAGATCCTTGAGATCAACAACGAGCTGGTCGACGCTCCGGAGGTCATCAACCAAGATCCTTACCAACGAGGCTGGATGTTTCGCATACGCCCCCTGGATGCCGCAGAAGTTGACGATCTCCTTGACGCCGAGGCTTATCGGGAACTCGCCGAGGCGGAATCCTAGCCCACCTCGGGGCAGTACGTGAGCGTGCGTGAAATAAGCGAGGGCGGTTGAGTAATGCCATTCATACCCCACACCGACGAAGAAGTCGAAGAAATGCTCGCAGCGATCGGCGTCGACTCGATAGGCGCATTGTTCGACGAAATTCCGACTGCACTGCGCGCTAAAGGTCTGTCCGATGTGCCCGAGGGGATGACGGAAATGGAGGTTGGCCGTTTGATGTCGGAGCGCGCCAGCCAAGACGGAGTCTATATAAATTTCATTGGAGGGGGCGCCTACGAGCATCATATACCCGCCGCCGTATGGGAATTGACAACCCGAGGCGAGTTCTATACCGCTTACACACCTTACCAAGCGGAAGCGAGTCAGGGAACCTTGCAGTTGATTTACGAATTCCAGACGATGATATCCAGCCTGACCGCGATGGACGTGGCCAACGCCTCGCTTTACGACGGAGCGTCTGCCTTGGCGGAATCGGTGCTGGCCGCAGTGCGCGCGAAGAAGAAAGCTAGCAAAGTCTTGATTCCAAACACGGTCAGCCCGATTTATCGGCGGGTCGTCGCCAGCATCGTGAAGAACCAAGGCATCGAAACCGTGGAGATACCGTTTTCGGAAACCGGCGGTCACGTCTCCCTCGATCCTCTCGATCGGGAAGACCTCGGAGACGTTGCGGCGCTGGTTGTCCCGCAACCCAACTACTTCGGAGTTTTGGAGGACGCCGACGCATTGACCGATTGGGCCCATGAGCGAGGACTGCTGGTCATCGGACTGGCAAACCCCGTCGCTATGGCGCTCCTCAAGCCTCCAGGACAATGGGGTCAGAGGGGCGCTGACTTCGCTGTTGGAGAGGGCCAGCCGCTGGGGGTGCCGCTGTCGTCGGGGGGTCCCTATTTCGGCTTCATGTGTTGCAAGCAGACGCTGATCCGACAGATGCCGGGTCGAATCGTGGGCCGCACGGTGGACAAAGAGGGAAACCCCGGATACACACTGACCTTACAGGCTCGGGAGCAGCACATTCGACGTTCCAAAGCGACCTCCAACATTTGTACTAATCAAGGATTGATGGTCACCGCGGCCACCATCCACATGGCGTTGTTGGGACCGGCCGGACTGCGTCGCGTGGCGCTGCGCAGCCACGCGAACACTAGGCGTCTTTTGGCGCGACTTTGCGAGATCGAAGGCGTCGAGAAAGTGTTCGACCGTCCCTATTTCCACGAGGGTGTAGTGCGATTGACGCAGCCGCCGGCCGCTGTTTTGAGGGCTTTGGAGGCGCAGGGTATCGTCGGCGGCATAGATCTGAGCGGGTATTTTCCGCAGCTGGGAAATGCAATACTCGTGTGCGCCACGGAGACACGCACCGAGTCCGAGATCGAGAGCTACGCATCCCACTTGCAGCGGATCGTTTCACGTCGTCGGCTGGACCCCCCTTGCGCGCAAAAAGTCGCCGGTTGAGTCGAGGACGTTCGTGCACAAGACCCCAAGTTTGAAGACAATAGTTTGTAGCGAAAACCATCATTGGAGAGACATTCATGGCGCAAGTAACTTTAAAAGGTAATCCGTGCAACACCAACGGAGATCTGCCCGCGGTGGGCAGCAAGGCACCGGACTTCGTCCTCGTCGACGGAGATCTCAACGACGTATCACTCGGGGACTTTCAAGGCAAAATGAAAATCTTGAACATCGTGCCGAGTTTGGACACCCCGGTGTGCGCGGCCTCGACCAAGCGGTTTGACAGGGAGGTCAAGGACCGACGTGACCTGGTGGTCTTGGTCGTATCCGCCGATTTGCCTTTTGCACAAGGGCGTTTTTGTGAGGCGGAGTCGACTCACGAGGTCAAGACACTGTCGATGATGCGAAGCAGAAATTTTGCCAAGGACTATGGCGTGCTGGTCGTAGACGGACCGCTAGCGGGTATCACCGCGCGAGCCGTCGTGGCTCTGGATGCAGACAACAAGGTGATCTATACGGAATTAGTGCCGGAAATTGGGCAGGAGCCCGATTACGACAAGGTCTTGCAGGCAATCGCTTGATCAGCCGATCATGTTGATCTTCGAGCAGTCGAAAAAGACCCGCTCCAACGCTTCTCAAGCACCGAGAGGGGACGCCGATATCGATGATATCCCGGAGGAACTCCTGCGACAGGACGCGCCACTCCTTCCGGAGGTGTCCGAACTCCAAGCGGTGCGGCACTACACCCGCTTGTCGCAGAAAAACTTTTCCATCGACACGCATTTCTATCCCCTTGGGTCCTGCACCATGAAGTACAACCCGAGGGCGTGCAACAAGTATGCGATGTTGCCGCAGTTTCTGATGCGCCATCCGCACTCCCCGGTGACTACCGGTCAAGGCTACATGCGTTGCATGCACGAATTGCAGGAGATATTGAAAGACGTCACGGGCATGAAGGGGGTTTCGTTGACGCCTCTCGCCGGCGCGCAGGGCGAATTCGCCGGGGTGGCGATGATTCGTGCGTATCACGAAGCGCATGGGGAAGGCGCGCGGGACGAAATACTGGTGCCGGACGCTGCGCACGGCACCAATCCCGCCACCGCCACCATGTGCGGTTACAAGGTGCGCGAAATTCCCACCAACCGGGAAGGCGACGTCGACATCCAGGCGCTGCGCACCGCGGTGGGTCCGCGGACCGCCGGATTGATGCTGACCAATCCCTCGACGCTGGGTATATTCGAACGTCACATCGAGCGGATAGCCGACATCGTACATGAAGCAGGCGGGATGCTGTATTACGACGGCGCCAATTTGAACGCCATCGTCGGCAAGGTTAAGCCCGGCGACATGGGATTCGACGTCATTCACATGAATTTGCACAAGACTTTCTCCACCCCACACGGCGGTGGCGGCCCCGGAGCGGGTCCGGTCGGTGTCAGCGAGCGGCTGTTGCCGTTTCTGCCCATCCCCATCGTGGCGGAGAACAACGGCGAGTATCACTGGCTTGCGGAGCAGGACTTGCCGCAATCGATAGGTCGACTCTCCGCCAACATGGGCAATGCCGGAGTGTTGTTGCGGGCCTATATTTACGCCCGCTTGCTTGGCCGAGAGGGTATGACCAGAGTGGCCGAATTCGCGACTTTGAATGCGAATTATCTGATGGCCCAATTACGCGGGAACTCCATTGACGTCGCCTATCCCGATCGGCGCTCGGCCCACGAATTCATCGTTACCTTGAAGAAACTCAAGGATGAAACCGGAGTCCTGGCCATGGACGTAGCCAAGCGAATGCTGGACAAAGGCTATCATGCTCCGACCGTGTATTTTCCGCTGCTGGTCCCGGAATGTTTTCTCATCGAGCCCACCGAATCGGAGAGCAAGCAGGAGCTCGACGGATTCGTCCGAGCGTTCGTCGAAATCATGAACGAGGCGCGCGACAACCCCGAATTGGTCACGACCGCTCCACACACCACCGCGGTCCGCAAGCTTGATGAGGTTAAAGCGGCAAGGGAACTGGACGTGGCATGGCGGCCCAACTAGTCCGGGATACGCCCCCCGTCCGCATCGTGTTTTTTCGTGGTGTTTGAGGAGACGAACCCGCGATGACAATACTGATCTCCGGCTCGTTCGCGTACGACAACATCATGGTGTTCCCGGATAGATTCAAGCACCACATTCTTCCCGATCAAGTCCACATTTTGAACGTCTGTTTTCTGGTTCCGGAAATGCGCCGCGAATTCGGCGGCTGCGCCGGAAACATCTCATACAACCTCAAACTGCTTGGCGGAAATCCTTTACCCGTGGGGGCGGTGGGCAGCGACTTCGGTCCCTATTATGCATGGATGGAGAAGTGCGGCATTTCCACCGAACATGTTCTGCAGGTCAATGATACATTCACGGCCCAGGCTTACATCACTACGGACATGGACGACAATCAGATTACGGCGTTTCATCCCGGCGCCATGGCGGAGGCGCATCGCAAGCGCATCACCGACGGCTTCGACGTGGAACTCGGAATAGTTGCTCCAAACGGCAAACAGGCGATGATTGAGCACGCGCGACAGTTTGCCGAACTGGGGATCCCGTTCGTGTTCGACCCCGGACAGGGGCTGCCCATGTTCGATCGTCGGGAACTCAGTACGTTTATAGACGGGGCGGAGTATATCACCGTAAACGATTACGAAAGCCAGTTGCTGCAGGAACGAACCGGCTTGAGTCCGGCTCAGGTGGCCAAAAGCGTAAACGCACTGATCGTCACGAGGGGCGCAAAGGGATCGGTGATTTTCACTGACGGCAGCCGAGTAGAAATACCCCCAGCCAAAGCCCGAGAAACCGTTGATCCAACGGGTTGCGGTGACGCCTATCGCGCCGGGTTGCTGTACGCTATCTCTAACGGAGAAGACTGGGGAAACGTAGGCAGGATTGCTTCGCTCATGGGGGCAATTAAAATCGAAACCCATGGGACGCAAAACCACCGTTTTACACTGGACGAGTTTGCGGAACGTTTCGCTGTGAGCTTCGGCTACAACATTTGGTAGCACGCACTTGCCTTGGCTGACGCAGCTAAACGTTGCAAATTCGCTTTACTCTGCTATTTTCACGACTATGGCGTGCAAACGCATCGGTAGGTGAGATCATGAAAAAGGTAACGGGTATAGGGGGAATATTTTTCAAGTCGCGGGATCCGGAAAAGCTGAAGTCCTGGTATGCGGAGTATCTCGGCATTGAGACCGCCGACGATGCAGGCGCCATATTCGAGTGGCGTGACGCGGACGATCCCGACAAGACTGAATACACGGTATGGGGTCCTTTCCCCAGGGACACCGATTATTTTCAACCCAGCAACGCGTCTTTCATGATCAACTACCGAGTGCAGCACCTGGAGGAACTCATCGAAGATCTGCGTCAGGCCGGGTTGGAAGTTTCCGGACCCAAGGAGCATCCCGAGGGTGTTTTCGCCTGGGTTATGGATCCCGAGGGAAATAAGATCGAACTTTGGGAACCGGTCGCAGACGTCTGA
>JBFGKR010000148.1:0-5519 GCA_041576575.1 Arenicellales bacterium
CACGATCCGGCCCTCTGGAGGTCCTCTTCATCCAGGGTTCCGACCACCTGTTCCAAGCGCAACTGATTGAGTATGTAATCGTATCTTGCCCTTAGGTAATCGCGCTTGGCCTCGAACAGGTCCCGTTGCGCGTCGAGCACATCGAGATTGGTGTTGAGACCGGCGGCGAATCCTTCTTGCTTCGCCTCGAGGGCGCTTTCGCTCGCAGTGACTGCTTTGTCCAGCGCCCCGACTTGGCGAATGCTCCCCGTGACGTCGAGAAACGCGGCACGCGCCCCGCGGTCTGCTGCGCGGCGCGCCGTCTCGACCTGCTGGTTGGCGGCGTTGAAACGTAGTCTAGCTTCCTGGGTCCTGGAGAGAACGGCTCCTCCTTCGAACAGGGGAATGCTGAGCTGCACCAGTGCATCCGTGATCGTGCGCTCACTGCCGGCGCCGGCGATGCTACCGTCCGAGTCGTCGAAATTGTGGGAGACCAGGAAGTCGAGGAAAGGATAGTGGCCCGCACGCTGCCGCTGAACTTCTTTTTCGGCGACGTCCGCGGCCTGGCGACTCGCGGCGAGCTCCAAATTCCCGTCCATCGCCATGGCCACCCACGTCTGCACCGTGCTCGGCTCCGGATTGGTCAGCGGGGCATCCGGCCGCAAGACCTTTAGGCGCTCCGGCTCTTCCGCGATGAGTTCCACCATGGCCTGGCGTGCGTCGGCCAGGGCGCTCCGCGCAGTGATCTCCTGCGCTTCGGCCAAACGAAAGCGCGCCTCCGCGTCGTACAAATCGGTGGTGGTGCCGAGTCCCACCTGCAGCCGCTCGTCCGCGAGCTCTAATTGCCGTGCAAGCGCGGTGCGCTCCGCCACCGCAAGATCGAGATTGTCCTGCGCCGCCAACACCGCCAGGTACCGAGTCACCACCCGCACTATCAGGTCTTGTTTGGCGATCTCGAAATCCAGTTCGGCGATCTTCGATTGGGATTGCGCCTGGCGGTATCCCGTGAGTTTAGCGTGGTCGTACACCGGTTGCCGCAGGGAAAGGCCGTATCGGTTGCTGTCGTAGTAAGCGCTGCCCTGTACGATGAACGGCTGCCCGGGTGCTTCGAGTTCGTCGCGATTGCGCACGCGTGCGACGTCTGCACTCAAACTTGGCAGCAACGGCGCACGCGCTTGTTTCACCTTCTCGAGCTCGGCCTGATACGTCAGCGAGTCCGACTGGAAAGCAGGATCGTTGGCAAGTGCCAATAGGTAGACTTCCCAAAGGCCGAGAGTTCTAGCGGGCGCATCCGGCGCGGTCGGGGCTTGCGCGATTAGGGTATCGTAATTGAGCGCTAATTCCATGGTATGCCCGGGTGCAACCAGCAGCATGCCGACGAGAATCTGCCCACGAACTACGCGTTTCAACATGTTCTTATTCAGCTTATATCGAGTATTGGCGATTTGCAGCTTTTCAGTGTAGCCGCATACGGCCGATAATGCGCGAACGGCTCGCCATCGACGGACCAGTCAGCACGTCCTCGCGCGCCGCGTGCCTGCTTGCAGTCTTATCGAATATCTGTCTCCGAGTATGTCCCGCTTGGCAAAATTTGGGTACCCACCTGTGCGCGTCAGCTCCGCCGTTCGGCTGCCCTGAATTGAATTCGCTTCAAAACACGAATCTCCGAGGCGACTCCGCGTTCACGAGTGGCGGCAGGTCGGTTTCAAACAAGGAAATTTGCTGCCAACTATTTCGTTCCAGCCTTCGTACCAGCACCGCCTCCATCACCGGAGACTCACCAACAATGGCGATCAGGCGCCCGTTGAGGGTCAAGTTACTCTTATACGACTCGGGCAACCGCGGCATCGACCCGGTGATGATGATCGCATCATAAGGTTCTGATCCCTGCCAGCCCTTGGCCGCGTCGCCTTCGAAATAGTTGATATTGTTCAATCCGTGCGCGGCGAGCTTCTCCCGCGCCTGTTCGAGGAAGTCCGGAAATATGTCCACGGTGTCGACGCTTGCAGAAAGATGGGCCAATAATCCGGTCATATAGCCGCTTCCTGTGCCAATTTCCAACACCTTCTCTCTGCCACTCAAGGTCAACTCCTGCACCAGCCGCGCCTCCATCTTTGGTTGCATCATGGTCTGGCCGTGCGGCAGCGGGATGTTGACGTCGGCAAAGGCGAGCGCGCGATACGATTCGGGAACGAAATCCTCGCGGCGAAATTCGTTCAGCAGGTCCAAAACCCTAGAATCCAGAACATCCCAAGGCCTTATCTGCTGCTCGATCATGTTGAAGCGCGCGCGCTCGACGTCCATGGACAAACCCTTGTGTGCAAGTGCTCGGGAGCGCAAAGGGTAAGCAGTTTAGAGGAAAGTGGCAAGAACCACATTTTGGATTTAGTGAAAAAAAGCGCCGACGGTGCTGTCGGCGCAACGCACGCCTCATAATCGGGTCGCGATTTAGGAGGAGAGAAGGCGTGCGGACCGGCTGTTGGTGCGCCGGTCGAAAACCATGTGTACCAATAACACGTATTGGGTTCGCGCTTATTGACTTCGGTCAAACAACCGCCCAAAGAAGGCGGGTCAGATTGCGGCCGTCGCGGCATTCAGTGCAACACGAGGGCGCCCCGACCCAGCCCCCGCGGGATGACGGGAAAGCAAGACGGCTATACTCGTGCATAGGGGATCTAACGAAAACGGGTTCTATGCGATCTTCCAATTTACTACGCAGGCCGCAAGGATTATTGGTGATCGATGACGATCCGGACGTTGGAGAATACATTGGTCAGATCGCCAGGAAGGCCGGCTACCGCGTCGCGGTGACGAACAGCTTTCAGGAATTCAGATCGGCCTACGCCGACTGGGTAAACGTCATCGTCGTCGACATCATGATGCCGGACGTTGACGGAGTGGAGGTACTTCGGTACCTCGGACAGAAGAGGAGTAAGGCGGGGTTAATCCTTGTGAGCGCTGTCGACCGACGCGTGATTAATTCCGTATCGCACTTGGCGCGTGCGCAGGGGCTGTGGGTCATCACGGGACTGCAGAATCCGTTCACGCCCGGAAGGCTGGCCGAAATCCTCGACAACCTGGACACCTCGTGGGTTGAAGACGACGGTATACGCTCGGCCAGCCCGCGGCAGGGGCACCCTGAAGCCATCACGACCGCGCGGTTGCGGGAGGCGATCGAACGCGATGAAATCCTGGTTCTATTTCAACCAAAGATAAAGATCGAAAACAAGAAATTTCTCGGCGTGGAGGCATTGATACGCTGGCAACATCCAGACTTGGGGATACTGCGTCCCCGGCAGTTCGTGCACGTCGCCGAAGACCGCGGATACATCGACCAAATAACGGAGGTGGTGACAATGCGGTCGTTACGCCGTCTGTCGCAATGGCTCCGCGCGGGCCTCGACATATTTCTCTCGCTGAATCTGTCTCCGCGTTGATTGGGCGCATTGGACTTACCCGATGTGGTGGCGCAGCGCGCGGCGGATCTCGGTGTACCCGCGTCACGGATCACCCTGGAAGTCACTGAGAGTTGGCTGATCGCGGACGTAGTCAAGGCCCTGGATGTGTTGAACCGATTCCGTATCAAAGGATTTGGATTGTCCATCGACGACTTCGGCACTGGGTATGCGAGTTTGGGCCAACTGCGGGATATACCGTTCACCGAACTGAAAATCGACCGCTCCTTCATCAGCGGCGCCCGGGAGAACGATGAGGCTCGAACCATCGCCGATTCAAGCGTCCAACTGGGTCGCAGGCTCAATCTGCAGGTCGTGGCCGAACGCGTGGAGACACGGGCCGACTGGAAGCTTGTCAACGATCTGGGATGCGACATGGCGCAGGGCTACTTCATCGCCAAGCCCCTACGCGGCGACGACGTGCAAGAATGGTTTCGGCGGTGGCGCGAAAGAACCGGTATCGACTGATCCCGCCCACTCGGAGGACAAGGGGCTTCAACTCCCGCTTGGACGTGCGGACTGATGGGGGCAAATGCGGCCCCCGGCCGCTGGCACGGCACGCGCCGCCCGGGGCACCCCTAGCGGGTTTACTTGATCCCCGGGGGGCTTAGAGGTAGTGTGGGAGGAATGCTAGGGGTGCTTGTGCACCGTAAGTGCGCGGGCTGAGAAGATACCCTCGAACCTGATCCGTATAATCGCGGCGTAGGAAAAGCTGGCATTCTTCAGGAAGCAGCGAACGGCGCTCAGGTCCGATTTAGTAACCGTAGGTGTTAAGACATGAGTGCAATACCGGAAGAGCTTCTGAGAAAGACCGCGCAGCTGTCGCAGGCCGTCACCGTCCCGCTACGGGGATCTCGAAAGATCTATACAACAGGGTCTCGCCCCGACATGAGGGTGCCGATGCGCGAAGTGGAACAGACCCCTACGCGGGCGAACGACGGTGTCGAGGAGAATCCACCGATTACGATCTACGACACGTCCGGCCCGTATGGCGATCCGGACGCGCAGATCGATCTATCGCGGGGCCTTGAGCCAAGCCGTGAATCGTGGTTGATTGAGCGCGGCGACACTGAAGTGCTGGATTCTCCGACCTCCACGTACGGTCGGGCACGCCTCGCGGACGAAGAAATCGCGGCGCTGCGTTTCGTCCACGCGCGAAAACCGCGCCGTGCGAAACGAGGGTCCGTGGTCACACAGATGCATTACGCAAAACGCGGCGTGATTACTCCGGAAATGGAGTTCGTCGCCATCCGCGAAAATCTGCGACTGCGGGAAATGAGGAGCGACCCACGCTATCGTTCGTTACTGAAGCAGCACCGGGGCCACCACTTTGGCGCCAACATTCCCGAGGAAATCACACCCGAATTCGTGCGCGACGAAGTGTCCCGGGGCCGCGCCATCATTCCCGCCAACATCAACCATCTCGAACTGGAGCCGATGATCATAGGGCGCAATTTCCTGGTCAAGATCAACACCAATATCGGCAACTCCGCGGTGACTTCGTCGATCGAGGAAGAGGTGGAGAAGATGGTGTGGGCGGTGCGCTGGGGTGGCGACACGGTGATGGATCTTTCCACGGGCAAGCACATCCACGAAACGCGCGAATGGATCTTGCGCAATTCCCCCGTCCCCATAGGGACCGTCCCCATTTATCAGGCGCTGGAGAAGGTCGACGGGAAAGCGGAAGAGCTGACCTGGGAAATCTTTCGCGACACCTTGATCGAGCAGGCGGAGCAGGGCGTCGACTACTTCACCATCCACGCCGGCGTGCGTCTCTCATTCGTCCCACTCACTGCCGAGCGCACCACCGGTATCGTCTCACGAGGCGGTTCCATCTTGGCGAAATGGTGCCTGGCCCACCACAAGGAGAGCTTTCTGTACACACATTTCGAAGAAATCTGCGAAATCATGAAGGCCTATGACGTTTCCTTCAGTCTGGGAGATGGCCTGCGGCCGGGCTCTATTGCGGATGCCAACGACGACGCCCAATTTGCCGAACTCAAGACTTTGGGTGAGCTGACTCAGGTGGCGTGGCGACACGATTGAGATCGAAGAGCACACGTCTGAACTCCAGTCACCTGAAGC
>JBFGKR010000149.1:0-5516 GCA_041576575.1 Arenicellales bacterium
GCGTCTTTGGGCACCCTGACCTTCACCAAAGCCGTCATCCGCGCTATCCGCTCGCGCAACGTGAAGACCAAAATCCTGCAGACGACACTGGTCGACTCCGATGGCAAACTTTCCTATCCCGAGTCGACCAAACTCGATTTGTTCCGGTTCGCCTATACCGCCCTCGAACACTGGCACGAGGAGGTCTTCTTTTATCTTTGTATGGAAAATCCCCGCTTATGGAAACCGGTCTTCGGCTACTCCTACCGATCCAACGACGACTTTGAATGCGCTATGAAGACGAGCTACGTGAACAAGATCCGCAGCAGACATCCTCGTTTTTACCAACGCTCGCCTCCGTCGGTATCGTCGCCGTAGCGCCGCCCCGCGACGCTGTTCTCCGCCGCCGCATACCGCACCGCCGCTTGAAAAAGGCCCGGGGTTCGTCGGAAACGAATAATCCGAGCGGTGTTCCGCATTGACGATCTGCGACGGGGTGTGCCCTTTTCCCGACGTTGACGAGTTTCCGAACGGCTGAACCTGCGTCGCACTCGCAAGAAAACGGGGTCTGAATTGCATTCAGACCCCGTGCTCGTAGCTCCATCGGGGCGCACGACCGCCCGCTCTCCGCGCCCTTGCTCCCCTGCGACCCGGTGCGACGCGAAGCGCCAAGCTACGGCGTTCCGTGGATCCTCACCGCGTTCTCCGACGCCCAAACCCTGGTCTGTGACGAATGACAGATTAGACAGGTGCGGTCGATGCTCAAGTAGGCCTTCTTGTCGTTGTCGACGCGCACGAACTTTCCGTCGTCGGTGAACATATTCCAATTTGGGTCCGCCATGATGCGAAAGATGTGCGATTTGATGTCGCCTTCATTCAAGACACCGTCTGCCGTTTGCACCTTGATCGACATCGCCGATTTGCCCGCGTACGGCATGTGACAATTCTTGCATTCAAAATTCTTTTTGGCCTCGAGCTGTATCTGGACATTGGCGTGGCATTTCTTGCACGTGCCTTCCTCGCCTTTGTATCCGCCGAGCGCGTAGCGGGTGCCTCGGTGCGGATCGTGGCAGATGGTGCATCCGAACATCTTGTGCGGGGAGGCCAAGAAATCCTCATACTGCTCGTGGTGACGGACGAGACCGCCCTTGGCGTCGATCTTGGTGACGTCGCCGCGGCGGTGGCATTCCCCGCATTGTTCCTTGGTGGACGGCTTCGTGCCGGTGGGCGCCTTGGCGTGTTCTGCGCTTGGCCCGTGACACGCTTCGCAACGCACGCCGGGCTCCGACCAAGTACCGTGGATTCCCGGCAGGTTGTCTTGATGGGGTCCCCCCTCTCCGGTCTCCACCCAGCCCGTAGTGTGGCAGGCGCCGCAGGTGTAGGGTTTGCGCGGCGCTTTGTCGGCGCTGTAACCCGTCCAGTTCGCCTCGGTCACCAGGTATTTGTTGGCCAGATTGTACTGTCGGTTCTCTTTCCCGGTGAGGATGTATCCTTCGTTATCCATGAATCGGGCCTTCCAGCCGTAGCCGCCGATGACATAGCTGACGTCGTCCCAGCTCTTATCCGCCGGCGGGTTGGGCACGCCCGGGGAAGTGCCCTCGGGATAGCTCGGTGGACCGCCTCGTACCCGTTGAATCTTGTACGGATGCCCGGACTTCATGAACGCCTCGTAGATCTCGAGATGGCATGCCTTGCACGCTTCCGAGCCGGCATAGTTCGTGGCTGCGAGGGAAACCGTGTTGAGGAGCGAAAGGCATAAGCAAGAAATTGAAAATGTGATTATATTTTGTTGCATCGTTGTTACCTCGTTTCCATTAAGCTGTTGCGCACCCGCACACGAGTAACGGTCCGACGGCATCGAAGTGCAAGCCCACTTTTATTTGTACAATAGCCATTCAACCTAGTTAGTCAACATACGACACGGGCCATCGTGCTTATTCATTCGTCAACCGGCGGCGGAATCGCGGCGGCCGGTTAACACAAAGCGTGGCAGCGTAAACCAAACCATAAACATCCTCGCGCTTCAGTATAAATGGAATCGATAAAGAAACCCGTGCGCGCCGAACCGGCGTGTGTCGCGGGCGGTGTGTTTCCCCGCGGACGCAAAAACGGGGTCGGAAGGGCTGGGGATGGCGTTCACTTCGTTTTTTCCGACACCGCTCGTATTAAAGTTCTTTACTTTGATTTCAACTCCTTGCCCAGCGCGAACAGATAACGCATTACTTCTTGGTTGTCTTTATCCCGAATCATCGTCCACATGCCCTTGAAACCGCCGGCGGCGGACACGCCTTCGTCCATGGCCGCGGACGCCTTGTCCATTGCTTTCAAGAACTCCTCGAGATGGTCCAATCGATAGAGCACCGCGGGAAGCGTATAGGCGAGCCGTTCCAACAAGCCGGCAGTCTCGAGTTGCTCGAGCAGGTTGATCATGCGATCTATGCCGCCGTAACGGCACATGCGATCGAGCAGGCACAGCCCGTTGCCGAAAGTTTCCGCCAGCCGATTGACCATGTCGTCGGTCATGGCGTCCTGCGCCGAGCTGACCACCCGCGCGAGGTCGGCGATACGTTCCAGATCACCGTTGTTGACCATTTTAGCGAGCGCCGGTATCGCGCCGCTCAGGCCCGCACGATTGATCTGATCGAGCAGGTCCACGCTGCTGCTCGCGGTATCGGCCAGGCGCGCGACCATGTCGTCGGTCATCGCGTCCTGGGCCGAACTGAACACGCGCGCGAGGTCCGCCAAGCGCTCCAGGTCACCGCTTTCCGCCATCTTCGACAGCGCCGGAATCGCGTCGCCGAGCCCGCTGCGATCGACCTTGTCCATCAGGTCCACGATGCCGGTGAAGGTCGACGCCAGGCGCGCAACCATGTCGTCGGTCATCGAGTCGCGCGCCGCCTGGACCAGGCCTTGCAACTCTTCGTTTGCAGATGTCATTTCGGTTGCCGTTTCGTTCATGCTTAGCTTCCCCCGATCAGAGCAATCCGCGGGCCGACGCCCAGTACAGCTTGTTGTACGCCACCTTGAACCAGTGCATGGCCCGGGTCGGCGGCTTCGGGTCCGGCGGATTCTGGTAATCGAACATCGCGTAAGTCGCCCTGTCCTTCCCGGCCTCGATGAAACAGAACACCTTGCCGTCGTAGTCGCGCACGGTTTGGCCGATCTTCACCATAGAAGCGATGTTTTCGCCGAGGGCCTCGGCTTCAAAGTGCGCCGTGGAACCGGCCTTGCTGATGGGCAGATTGGTGGTATCGCCGATCGCAAACACGTTGTCGCGGCCTTCCATGTTGAGGCGCAGACGATCGATGGGAACCCAGCCGTCTTGGCCCAATCCTTGGCTCTCGATGACCTCCATACCCTTGTGTGCCGGGATGGTGACGAGCAGATCGTATTGGACCTCGGAGCCTTCTTCACTGCGTAGAATCTTGTTTTCCCCGTCTACTTCCTTCATGTTGAAGAAAGTTTCGTATTTGATACCGAGTTGTTCGAATTCCGCAGTCGCCCACTTGGCGACGTTTTCCAGGCTATGGATGCGTCCGATCGGGTAGGTGTAGTAGAGCTCAACTTTATCCAGTATGCCCCGTTCTTTGAAATAATCGTGCATCATAAAGGTGATCTCGAGCGGCGCCATCGGGCACTTGTGCGGCACGCCCACGGTCACTACGACCCGCCCCCCATCAAACTCCCGGAGTGTCTTCAACATCTTGAGCGCCCCCTCCTCGGTGTAAAACATCTCCGCGTTTTCCGCCAAACCCGGGACGTCGTCCATAATCGGCCGTGAACCGGTCGCCACCACGAGCACATCGTATTTGTAGGTGCGCCCACTCTGGGTCTTCACTTGGTTGTCGTCGAGATGGAATTCCGTCACGGGGTCGACTTGAAATTCGATGCCGGGCTCCAACAGGCTTGCCTGATCGCGATACAGCTCGTCGGGCATCATCTGGCCGACCGCCAGATAGAGCAGGCCCGGTTGGTAAAAATGTTTGTCCGATGCCGAAAGCATGGTGAGATTGACTTTTCCCGCTTTTATTTCTGCACTCAGCCGCCGGGCGAGGTTGTTACCTAGGATCGTGCCGCCCATGCCGCCGCCAATAATCAGTATCTTCATGACATCCTCCAAAGATGAGTGGGTGTTACCGCATTTTCTTTACTGTGATGTGCCAGATTCCTTTATCCTCATGCGTCTCGACCATCTCGTGGCCGGCTTTCTCGACCCATTCCGGGATATCGGTGGCAGAGCCTTTGTCCGAGGACAAAACTTCGAATTCGTCGCCCACCTGCCCCGATTTCAGCCTGGCTATGAGTTCCATCAGCGGCCCGGGGCAAAAACTGCCGCGCGCATCGATTACTGTCTTTTCCGCCATCGCTGCCCTCCCCTAGGTGGCTGTTGAGTGCTAAAAGGACCAGACTTGGCCATCGGCTGCGTGATTTAGGAATTTCGTCAGGCCCCAGGGTTCCCGCAGAAACGGATCGAGGTCTTCCGGTTCGATCGCGAGCACGTCCATGGCCATCGAACAGGGATAGATCTTGGCGTCGCCCAGCTCGGCCGCTTGTTGGAACAATTGCTTGAAAGGGGGAACGTTCTTTTCCTCGATCATGACGCCGATCTGCCCCTCCGCGGGCGCCTTCTCGCTGGATTCTCGCAGAAAATAGAGCAACGCGTTCATGGACAAGAAAACCGTCACGTCGTGGCCGCTCACCGCCCCTACGGAGGCCATCATCGCCGCCATCTGCAGGCGTTCTCGGGTCCCGGAAACCACGACTATACTGATCTTGTTCGACGCCATGAGACTCCCCTTGTTCGTTGGTAGATTTCCTGAGGAAAATTGTCGTCGCATTTATCTGCGCTTTCATTGATTCAACGCATGGATTTGGGAAATTAGTAAGCCCGGACCCCGCTCCGAACGCGCCCGTGTGCGCCAAGGGGCAGCGAAATTCGGCGGCCTCTCGGCAGGAGGGTCTCGAGGCAAGATCGCAGGGCGCATCCCCGACGCTGCCGCGCCTGCACGCGATTCGCGTGGGACCCGTCGAAAACGGACCCCCACCGTACCGCTCTCCCGCACCGGGCTCCCTGAGGTGAAACCGCTCCGCTCAAGCCGCGAATGTGACGAGGCACTTCTTGAAAGACTCTATTACCGGCTTACGTCGGAGCGTGGCGACAGCGTTTCCTGACCTTCCTCTGATCCTGAGTATGTGATCGAGGTTATACTTGTAGTCGGTCCCGACACCGTCGACTCGGCGCAAAGGAAGTTTTCAGGCTTCGTATACTTGAAAAATCCGGATGTCATGAAAAAACGAACCGCTCGCTCGACCCACATACAACGCTACTTGTTGGCTGGGGTGTTAACGGTAATACCGGTCTGGATCACATGGATAGTGTTCAAGTTCGTGCTAAGTCAACTTTCCAACATCGGCATGCCCTGGGTCAGGGTTTTAGCATCCGGTTTGCGTACTCGCGCTCCGAGCGTGTCCGAATTCCTGCTGCAACCCTGGCTCCAGCCTACTCTCGCCGTCATTATTACGTTGCTCGCGCTCTA
>JBFGKR010000150.1:0-5450 GCA_041576575.1 Arenicellales bacterium
CGGTCGTGTCCGGCATACCGTTTTCCATAATTAAGCCGGAATTCGGACGTGCAATTATTCAGGCCATTGCCGACATTCTCGGTGCGGGAGGGCGTTTTGTGGCGTATCAGTTTCGAGATCGCGTAAACGTCCTCGGCCGAGAGGTGTTAGGTCCCAGTCAGGTGCATTTTGAGCTGTTCAACATACCCCCGGTGCGGGTCTACAGTTGGTCAAAAAACGGTCTGAGCGCCGCGGCAAACGCATAAATACAAGCGTCTTCGCATACTTCCCCGCGGCGCGTCGCAAGCTCATCTCGGCGACGCACCGCCGACGAGTAAACAACCCACCCCCATTACCGCGGCCGTTTCCACTCTGAGCGTACATGCGCCGAGCGACACTGCGACAGCACCCTTCGAAGTCATAATCCCAATCTCCTCGCGTGTGAAGCCGCCTTCCGGACCGATCAGCAAGGCAACACGTTCCGCGACCTTCGGCCCGGTCGCCAAGGACGCGCCGCCGGGATGCGCCACCAGGATCTCTGCTTGGATTTCGCGCATGTCGTCGGCGAACGCCGCCGGGGTTTGCACATCACGAATTGCGGGAAGGTACGGTTGGCCGCTCTGCTTGCACGCCGACACACAGATTTTCCGCCATCGAAGCTTTGACTTCGATGACGGTTTCGTGATCGAGCGTGCACAGCTCAACGGAGTGATACTGGCAACACCCAGTTGGGTGCACATGTCGAACAGAGTTCGCTGGCGCTCTCCCTTCGGCATCGCCGCGGCCAGGTGCACCCTCGGATTACGCTCCGGCCAACGTTTGCGAGACAGGACTTCCACGGAAACCCGGCGCGTACGGGTGTGGACCTCTCGAATCACGGCCTGCGCAACCGTTCCGGCACCGTCAAAAACCGCGATATGCTCGTGTTCGCCCAAACGCCTGGAGGCGCTTACGTGCTTCGATTCGGATTCATCGAGCTCCAGCAGCTCCCCTGGGGCGGGTATACGGTCGCAAAAAAATAAAGGCGATCCCATAGGTTTCAATCCCTTCCGCGTCCAGTCAAATATACGTCGTACCGCACCAACTTGCCGACGTAGGATTCGTCTATACCGCCCCCAAGCGGTCGGGCGTCGTTGGGCCGCTTGACCACAACCCGTCTACTCGCCGTATTCAAAGCCGAAGTGAACAGCTGCTGACGATCGACGTCGTCCCCCACCACGTCGCGCAAGATTCGCAGGGGGCGCTTGGCCAACGCGGATCGTTTCCTTTTTGGCGGAAACATCGGGTCCAGATACACGCACTCCGGACGATTGACGGCGTCGGCGAGAAAATGGATCGCGTCCGCGATCACCAGACGCGGCATGTGGTATCGACCGCGTACATTCGTTCTGCACCGCAGCCTCATCAATCCGTCCTCCAGCAGCGCGGCGACAATGCTGGAACGCTCCACCGCGGTGACCCGGAAACCCATGGCGACCAGCAAACCCAAGTCGGCGCCCAATCCGGCAGTAGCGTCGACGACGCTGCGAGTTTTTTTGCCGATCGCCCGCGCCAGGATGCCGCGTCTCGACGCGGGCAGCGACGAATAACGCGCGAGCACATCGTCGATGCGGGCGAACACGGGCCGCGAACGTTGCTCTCGCCTGTCGCAAAGGCTCAGCCGCCCGGCGCGGTATGCAAGTACCAGCGCCACCCTTTCGGAATCCAGAGTGTCCGTGAACGGCAGCGCGAGCCGCTTGGAAAGTTCAAGAATCGCTGTACGATCCCGATCGTTCGAACGGTCAATGGAGATCACTGCTCGCCCGTGTCGGTATCGAATAAATGACAATGTACGTAACGGCGCCCATCGAGCTGGACTCGCCGGGGATAGCTTCGCTTGCAAATATCCATTGCATGCGGACAGCGTGGATGAAAATAACAACCAGAAGGTGGACTCGATGGCGAGGGAATATCGCCTTCGAGACGAATCACCGGACGCTTCGTGTTCGAATCGAGCGTCGGAATCGCGGACAATAAAGCCTGGGTGTACGGATGTTGCGGTGTTTGCAGTATCTCGTGAACCTCGCCACTCTCGACGATGCACCCAAGATACATGACCGCAATTTCGTCGGCGATGTAAGACACGACCGACATGTCATGAGTAATAAAAATGTACGATATGCCCGAATTTTGTTGAAGGTCCTGCAGCAGATTCAAAATCTGCGCCTGAACGGAAATATCCAAGGCGCTGGTTGGCTCGTCACAAACAATCAGTCTTGGTTCCACGGACAGAGCTCGCGCGATTGAAATTCGCTGGCGTTGGCCGCCGGAAAATTCGTGCGGATAACGCCCGGCGCTGTCGCCCGCGAGTCCGACCTGCCGTAAAAGGTGCTCCGCTCGTTGACGACGTTCCGCCAAGTCGGCGCCCAACCCTTGCGCCTTCATGCCCTCGGTTATAACGTCCTCAACCAGCATTCTCGGATTCATGGACGAAAACGGATCCTGGAAGATGATCTGCAAATGGCTGCGCCGCCGCCGCAGATCCGAATGAGACAGACGTGTAAGTTCCGTATTTTCGTAGCGCACAGATCCCGAAGAGGGCCGAATCAATTGCAGGATGCCCTTCCCAACCGTCGTTTTACCGCATCCCGATTCGCCGACGAGCGCAAGCGTGCGCCCTGTATCGAGAGTCAGATCGACGCCATCGACGGCGCGCACGCGCCCGACCGTGCGCTTGAAAATCCCCCTTCGGATCGGAAAATGCACCCGCAACGCATCTACTTCGAGCAGCGGCGCAATGTCCGATCGATCTCGACGCCGCGACCGATGATTTCCCCATTGGTTGTCCGAGCGACTGAAGCTCGGCGTACGCACTTGAGTTGTGTATAAATGGCACAACACCTTCTCCTCCCCGTCGATGTGCCACGTTGGCGCTTTCCGATGACAGATCGGCATCACGTGGTCGCAGCGCGGGGCAAACCTGCAGCCCGTGAACGCGTCCTGCATCGACGGCACATCGCCTCTAATGACGCTCAGTCGCTGCTTTCGCCTGGACAGCGTGGGAAGAGAATCGAATAGCTTATGGCTATAGGGATGCCTGGGGGTCGTGA
Organism: Arenicellales bacterium; assembly: GCA_041576575.1. Lineage (GTDB taxonomy): Bacteria > Pseudomonadota > Gammaproteobacteria > Arenicellales > JAANXG01 > CALZGZ01. The sequence continues at coordinate 3,069 of JBFGKR010000150.1, forward strand.
AAAACGTCTGTCGCTCGGCTAGTTCCACGATCTCACCCGCGTACATCACTGCTACTCGGTGGGCCATTTCCGCGACTACGCCGAGATCGTGGGTTATTAACAATATTGTCATGCCGCGCACTCGCTGCAAATGGCGCATGAGATCCAACACCTGGGCTTGTATCGTCACGTCCAAGGCCGTGGTCGGTTCGTCGGCGATCAGAATCTCGGGACTACCGGCGAGTGCGATCGCAATCATGACCCGTTGCTTCATCCCGCCTGAAAGTTGATGGGGATACTCGTGGAATCTACGGACTGGATCCGGGATGCGCACGGCCCGCAACAGATCGAGCACACGCCGCTTGGCACCGCCTCCGTCCTCCCCTGCATGCAGTCGCAGCGCCTCCGCTATTTGCGTCCCCACCGGAAGCACCGGATTCAGGGAGGTCATCGGTTCCTGAAAAATCATGGTCATGCCGCCGCCACGGACGCGACGCATCTCGGATTCGCTCAGTGTAAGCAAATTACGCGCACCGAAGCGCACCTCCCCAGATACGATCCGCCCCGAGGAAGGCAACAAGCGCATCAGGGACAACGCAGTCATCGACTTGCCGCATCCCGATTCTCCCAACAGCGCGAAGGTCTCTCCGCGCTTCAATGCGAAGCTCACTCCATCCACCGCTCGGACCGCTCGCGAGCCGTTTCCGATATGAGTACTCAGTTTGGAGACGCAAAGTAGAATGTCTTCGTTCACGTTCGAAATTACCTACGCAAACGCGGATCGAATGCGTCTCTTAGCGCATCGGAGAACAAATTGGCTGCGAGAACCAAGGTAAACATAAAAATGAAAGCGGCGAACAACGACCACCAAACAATAGGCTCTCGGGCCATTTCCAGGCGGGCGCTGTTGATCATGTTCCCCCAACTATTCATCGTGGGATCGACGCCAATCTGTACATACGACAAGACCGCTTCCGCGAGCACCAGCCCGCTGAAATCCAAGACCACGGTTATTAGCACGATGTGCATCACGTTCGGCAATATGTGGCGGCTGATGATGGAAAAGTGTCGCACACCGAGAGCCGTCGCCGCCTGAATGTAATCGATCTCTCTCAGCTTCAAAGTCTCGCCGCGAAGATATCGGCACAGGCCCGTCCAGCTCGTGACTCCTAGAATCAAACACAAAAAAAGCAATCGCAGATCCGCGCGTTCCGCCATGCTCGCAAACTCGTCCGCATGATTATCGAGATACACCTGCAGCATCAGAACCGCCGCAGCGATCAGCAACACCCCCGGTATGGAATTCAATGTGGTGTAGAGATACTGGATCACGTCGTCCACCCAACCGCGAAAATAACCGGCCATGATTCCCAACAAGATTGCGAATGGAAGCATCACCAATGTGGTCAAGGTGCCGATCACCAATCCGGTGCGGATACTCTTCAGCGTCTGGTAGAACACATCCTCGCCGACCTTGTCGGTGCCGAGGATGTGGTACTTCACACTAAGGTCCGCCGCCGCGAACGAGAGCACCAGCAAGAAACAAAGAGTCAATAGAAAAGATCGCCAACGCGTATGAGTTTGACCGCGAACGACCCTCTCGAGCACAACACGCCAGGTTGTCCCAAAACGCTTTGCCATCGAGAGCAGCAATATGGCGCACAAAGAAACCCAGACAACCAAGCCCTTCACGGAGGCGAATAAAAAAGTGGCAACAATATCCGGCATTTTGTCTTTGCCCGGGTCCTGCAGATGACGCGCGCCGTGCCGTAATCTGGGATAGCGCCGCTCCTGACGCCCGTCTGGGAGCTGAACGGCCTCTTTGGCGTACAGAAACGCGGAAAACGGCGCCGAATAAGTCTTTTCGTCGCGAGTTCGAATCGGCGTTGCCAGCCAATCGAAAAGGCTGAGAATTTCGTTCGAATACTGAACCTGGCCGTTGCCAGCACGATCCCCGATCGCTGGCCTGAAGTGAAGGGAATCCAACAAGGCTACGGAAACGTAGAAAGCCAACACCACAAGCGAGCCCATCGCCACGCCACTGCGGGCCACCTGTCGCCACGGAGCGCGAAGATGCTCGCGCCGCCGTGCATAGAAAAAAAACGCGGTTACCGCCGCCAGCAAAACGAAGATCAGAATATCGGTCCAAAACAAAACAGGCATTTGTCGGAGTGGGGAGTTGAACGATTATCGTCGAGGACTCGCTATCGTCGGCCACCAATTTGAAACGTGTTGCCAGGTTGACGCGTTCGTGGTCAATCGAGTCGAACCCTCGGATCCACTATGGTGTAGGAAATATCCGTAAGAATCAGTCCAAGGATATACAACACGGATCCCAAGAACACCATGGAGCGCACAATCGCGAAATCCTGGCGTTGAATCCCATCGATGGTGTAACTCCCC
>JBFGKR010000151.1:0-5448 GCA_041576575.1 Arenicellales bacterium
ATTGTCGGCTCGATTCGGTACACTCCATCGTTTGTGCGCACAAACCGACCACTGGGAGAGCCGCATTTTGGATTCCACTCACGGTCTGCGAAAGACGAAAGTGATCGCCACCATCGGTCCCGCGTGCGACGAGGAATCGACGCTCCGGGAGATGATTGCCGCGGGCATGAACGTCGCGCGCCTGAATCTGTCTCACGGCACTCTGGCGGACCAGGAACAACGGCTTACAAAAGTGAGACACGCGGCCGAGGCCATGCAAGCCAACATCGCGGTAATGGTGGACACCCGCGGCCGCGAGGTGCGCACCGGCCTAGTAAGGGGGGGCGCGATCGAATTGAAACCCGGTCAGGACTTCGTGCTCTACAGCCGCGCGAGCGATGAAACGTCGAACGACGGCGTTTTGGTTTCACACCCGACCCTGCACGACCATGTGAAGCTGAACGATCGAATTCTCCTCGACGACGGCGCCATCGAACTCAGGGTCACGAGAGTCACCGACGGCGCGGTGTGTTGCAGCGTGGAGAGTGGAGGCACTTTACGCAGCAAAAAAGGGGTGAATTTGCCCGACAATCCGGGCGTCTTCGACGCGCTGGAACCGAAAGATGAGGGGGATCTGCAGTTCGCCGCTTCTAACGATGCCGAATACGTCGCCGCCTCGTTCATCCGGAATGCAGGCGATGTCGAGCGCATTCGGTCCCGATTGAACACACTGGGCGCGTCGATTGCGATCATCGCCAAAATCGAAACCCGAAGCGCTGTGGACCATCTCGAGGAGATCATCGCGGCCGCCGACGGCACTATGGTCGCTCGCGGCGATCTCGGCGTGGAGTTGGATCTGGCCCAGGGGCCGGCCATTCAAAAGAAGATCATCCGAACTACAGTGATGAACGGAAAGCCGGTCATCACGGCGACGCAGATGCTCGACTCAATGGAGCGAAATCCGCGGCCGACGCGGGCCGAGGTCAGCGACGTGGCAAACGCCATTTTGGACGGAACCTCGGCGGTGATGTTGTCCGGTGAGACCGCAGTCGGCTCCTATCCCGTGGAATCCGTTCGCGTTATGGTGAAATTGGCGCTCGAAGCGGAGGCGCGTTTGCGGGAATACGGGCATTTGCAACAAATCCTTCCTCATCCCTCGAATGTCATCACCGAAGCCGTGGCGCAGGCAGCGATCACGATGGCCAATCATTTGAAGGCGGCCGCAATCATCGCTTTGACGGAAACGGGATTTACCTCACGTCTCATTTCCAAGTATCGTCCGGAGTGCCCCATACTGGCAGTGACGTCGTCGGCGCAAGTGGTGCGGCGGCTGGCCATGAATTGGGGGGTGCGCGCCATTCACTACGGCGGCGACGGCTCCGATGACGATAAGATCGGATTCGCGACGCAACGGGCGAAAGCACTCGGATACGTTCGACCGTCGGATATCGTTATAGTAACCGCAGGCAGTTCTCAGCAGGCCGGGAGTACCAGCCTAATTAGAGTTTTGGCGGTCGAATAAGCAGAGGCGTCGGAGACAGTCGTCGTTGCTCGTTTGACGACGCGGATCCGATTCGTTCCGGTACTACCGCCGCTCGTCACCCCCTTTTTTACGTTTCCGCTAGTTCGCCCGTCAGCGATCGAGACCGATGGCCACCTGGCGTCGCTTTAGATAGCCGAGCCACGTCGGAATCGCGTCCTCATAGGGCACGGTCCCCAGTTTTCGCATAATGGCCTTACCCTCCTTGCCGCGAACGAAGTTGAGGAACTGTTTTATCTCGGGCTTTACCTGCATGTCCATCGGGGTCACCAAATACAACGGTCTGTACAATAAGTAACCTCCGTCTTTGATGCGCTCGTAACTGGGTTCGATTCCTTCCAGTTTCAATATCTTGACGTCGCGGCGTCGCGCGCTACTGACGCCCGTAATTCCGATCCCGTTTGGATTCGCCTCAATGGCTTGTTCCAGCGGGCCGGAAGACTTGGCTATGTAGGTAGCCACGAATTCCTCGTTGTAGTTGCCGAAAACCAACTCCCGAATCGATTGCCCGACTCCTGATGTGTTTCCCTCGCGCACGTAGAGTTCGATGGGTGCGTCGGGCCCGTGGAGTTGTTGCCAGTTGGTCAACTTGCCTTTGTACAGGACACGAATCTGCTCAAGGGTGATGTTATCTATGATGTTTTCCTTGTGGGTGATTACCACCAGTGCGTCCCAAGCTACCGGATTCATGTACACCCAACGTTCTTCGGGAATCGGAGAAACATTTCGGTTGTGTATTACATCGCGGCAGCTGCCGCCGATGTCTATGGCCCCAGAGGATACACGCCGGATTCCCTTGGTCGCGCCGCCGCCTTTCAAGTCGATCTTGACGCCGCTGTGCTGTTCGAATGCAGCGGCCATCTCCCCCATGAAGGCCTTCTTGGATATTCCGCAGCCTTCCCAGTACAGAATCGTCTGTTCCGCCTGGGCCGACAGCGTCATCAGAAGGAGGATAACCGTTGCGGGGACTTTCATGACGTCCTCCGGCGTGCGCCGCGTGCCTTTGCCATTATTTAATTTTAGCAACTGTACAGGTGCCGTAAAGCGCCGTACACGGCTGTTTTTCAGGGTACATCGGGGACGAGGTACAACCCCGACTGTCGGTGACCGGTCTCGAGAGGCGGATCAGCCGGCGTTTGAGCGGGCTACGGTCTGGGGCGTCACCCCTGTGCAGCCACGGTGGCCATGCCCTGTAACACCAGGTCGGTGAAACTCACGATACCGACGACGACTCCGTTCTCAATCACCGGGACGCGTGTCAATTCGAAGCGATCCAGCAGGCGTGCGCAATAACGGATGTCCATCTCTGGGTCCACCGAGATCACCGGTTTCTGCATGACTTCGTATACGTTCACCCTATCCGGCGCTCGATCCTGCGCCAATACCTTTCGCCCTATATCCGAAATGAGCAGGATCCCGTATTCGTCGTTGTCATCGCGTTTTTTCACGATCAAGGCTTTGTTTTCCTTGTGCCGCATGTTCCGAATCGCGGTTTGGATTGTCGCCATGCCGTCTACAATGTCGACACCCGTTTTCATGACATCTCTTACGCGTGTGATGTTCCGCGCGCTCATAGCTTTTCCTCAACCAGGGGCGTAAGTTTCTTCACCTGGTGGAGGATCCCCACCGCGTCTTCAACGTCGATTTGAAACGCTATGCCCGTGCTTTTATCGTCGAATCTGCCGACGATTTCTATCGTTTCCAATATATGACGAGCTAAATGCTCCTCGACCAAAAACAGCAACATGTCTCGTTGTGTTTGCAGACTTAGGCCGAAGAAGGTCTTGTTCGTGTCTACACCCTCACCGCGTGCGTGACTAATCAGGGTAGCGCCGGTAGCGCCCGCTTTTCTCGCCGCCTCCATCACCTCGGTGGACACGTCGTCGTCCACAAGCGCTATGATCAGCTTGAAGTGCATAATCGCTATCCTCTCTCGGAGACTCTGGATCGTGTTCGCTTACGCCATTGACTGATTTGAGCATATGCCAATACGGTCATTATGGGAAATACGCTGGCAAATGCGATCAAGCCGAATCCGTCGATAATGGCGCTCCGTCCTGGCACCGCATTTGCCAAACCCAGTCCGAGCGCCGCAACGACTGGGACCGTCACTGTCGAGGTGGTCACGCCACCGGAATCGTACGCCAGCGCTACGATTATTTTTGGCGCGTACACGGTTTGCAGCATCACGATGGCGTAGCCTGCAATGATGTAATAATGCAACGGGGTTCCGGCCACGATCCGGTATGTGCCGAGCGCAACGCCCACCGCAACTCCGATGGCGACCGCAACCCGTAATCCCCATGACCGGATGGCTCCTCCGGAAACCTCCTCCGCCTTTATTGCCACCGCTAGCAGCGAAGGCTCGGCAATGGTCGTGGAAAAACCGATCGCGCAGGCGAACACGTAAACCCAAGTGTAATGGTACCAGGCCGGCGAACTGACGACGGTCTCCGGTCCTCCCGGCAGCAGAGTGAATTGAGTCAACTCGCTCGCCAGGAGGCGGCCCAGGGGAAACAATGCCATCTGCAGACCGGCAAGAAAGACGGCGAGTCCCAGTATGACGAAAACGAAGCCGATGACGATCTGTCTAGGCCGTCGAACGCTTTCTCGAATAATGAAGACTTGAAATCCAACCGCAATGGCGACGATGGGGAACACATCGCGTATCGTCGATCCGATAGTCACCGAAAACTTGCCGATCAGTTCCATTGAATGAGGACCCCAAAGAGCAGGACAAAGATTATCGGCGTTAAAGACGCAAACGCGATCAATCCGAAGCCGTCAGTAACTGGGTTGCGGCCCTTGATACTCGACGCCAAACCCACACCGAGTGCGGTAACGAGAGGCACTGTTATTGTAGAGGTGGTGACGCCGCCGGAGTCGTACGCGATTCCGACGATCTCTCGTGGTGCAATCGCGGTCATGAGGACCACGCCCGCGTATCCGCCCAATATCAGATAGTGGATGGGCCAGCCTCGCAGTATGCGGAAGACACCGACAACTATGGCGAGTCCTACGGATATCGCCACGGTCAACCGCAATCCCATCGCATACGTCTTTTTTGCGTGGTCGTCGTCGGCGATGACCCTGCCGCTGGCTGCCGCTTCGGCGGCCTCGTCCGCGACTGCGGTCAGAGCCGGTTCCGCCACCGTTGTCCCGAAGCCCAGGCAGAACGCGAAGATCAAAACCCACAATACGCTTCCTTTACGCGCAAACGAATACGCCAAAGACTCACCCAGTGGAAACAACCCCATTTCCAATCCTTGTACAAACAGAGTCAAGCCGATTAGAACCAGAAGAGAACCGACTAACAGATCGTCTAAATTCGGGATCGGCTGCTGCACGATCACGACCTGAAAGAACGCGACGACACCCAGCACCGGCGCCAGATCCCGTATGCTCCTGGCCAGGGTGTCAAGTAAGGCGTTCAATTGCCCGCGGAATTTTTTTGCAGCACCCGGCGAAACCGCGTCCCCCGCGCGGTCGGCCCTGTCGCAGTTTCCGCACGCTTACATGCGACACACCATCGGGATACGGGAAAGAAACTAAACCATCCCTTTGACAATGGACGAGAAACGCGGTGGGACTAATAAATTCACGGCTGTTGTTCTTGGTGCGCTCATGGTAGTAATGCGATGCAACGCGGGCGTGGCATCGGCGTAACTTGCAGAGATTCTCCCGATGCACGAACACTGTATGTACTAGGCCGATAAATCTCTGGATGTGGCCAATAGCGGCTCGGTGCCGATCGCCGTGAAGTGGGCGGGTGAGTCGGCCTGCCTCTTTACCGCGGTACGGAGTCGATGCCGACCCGGCCCGGGCACGCTTATCCGGAAACGTCGCGCGCTGTGATCGAGGGTCAGTACTGCCGATCCCGTCACCAACAACTTTATCGCCTCCCGTAACCCTACCGCCCTTTGTCCAGC
>JBFGKR010000152.1:0-5442 GCA_041576575.1 Arenicellales bacterium
GTACGCTCTTACCGTTTATTACGTTTATTTGAGGACATCGTCGCCAGCCCCCAAATACCCCGCAACTCAAGAAGATGCGTACGGCGATCCGGCGAGCGAGTTGATGAAGGTCGCAGCGGCGGAGCCCGCACCGCCTGCGGGGATCATGCCGTTGAATCGAGGACAAAGTCTTTTCGTTACCGCGGCGCAAATCGCAGACTGTGAGCACCGCTCGGAGGAAAATCTTTGGATGCGTTCAGTTGGACAAGATTGCGTCGGGTATGTAATTGCGCAGTGTCGTCCTGAATTTCTCGTTGCTCGCCACCGTCAAAATCATCCAGCGGTTGTTCTCATCCGATATGGGCTGCGTATTCCTTATCAGCGCTGAGTCCTCGTCGATAATTGCCGCTGAACGCAGCGTGCGCGACCAAAGCATTTTCAAAAAATCTGGAACAGCATCGGGATCTAGTTTCATATCCGTGGGAATAGCTCCGTTAGAGGCCAGAAAAAATACGTTCGTAGTCGCGTCTTGTGACCGGCTTGGCCGTTGCAAAACCCCGACCGCGCCGTAGACATGCACGAGTGTCGCAGCGAGACTCTGAAGGGGAGCGGGATCGAGCGGATAGTGGATGAGGTTCATCACGACAATGCCATTCGGGAGAAGGCAGGCTTTTATGTCACTCAGGAATTCCTTGGTGACAAGATGCTCCGGCACACCGTCGCCCCATGTGAGGTCGATGATGGCAATTTCGTAGTTGGTTTTGCAGCGATGTATGAACGTCCGCACGTCCTCAATGGCAATGTCTACGGAAGCGTTGTCAAACGCAAAATACTCCCGTGCTATGTCAACCATCTTTGGGTTGATTTCGACTGCGTCAACCTCAATTCCTTTGGCGACGAGGCGAGCCGGCACAATGCCTCCGCCCACGCCGAGAACCAGAGCGGTCTTGGCCTTGGGTGCCGCCGCGGTCGCCAATTGCTCAAGTGCGTAGGTATAGAGAAAAATCGAATTGCCATTGCGGTCGATTCCATTCTGAATCATACCGTCGTTGATCAACAGGCGCTGCATCGGTTCCGCTGAGTGCTCTTTGTACATGTCAACGACCTTTAAGTTCCCAAATGTTGATGGCTCCGAGACAATGGTTTTCCAAACCAATCCGTTACGCTTCACCTCTGCGAACTTAGGAGTGTGGTCACCGGCGCCTACGAGGCCCGCACACGCAACAACGGCACTACCCACAACCAGAACCGTCAGTTTGAGCCGCGTACTGCGCAATAACTCGGGTGTCGTAACAATCAATCCCAGGGAGACGACCGCCAGGCCTGTTGCCGACGCAATGAGGCTGGTCGTATTATGCATGTTAGGAATCAGGACGAACGCTGCGATAACAACACCGACGACCGATCCTAGTGTGCTGATGAAAAATACTACTCCCGAACCCGCGTCGTCGTGAGCAGCATGCTCGCTGCGGTGAGCCCGGCGGTTGCGCTCAATGGCCACAAGCAAGGGATTCAACGCGGACAAAAGCGTCAGTGGCACGGACAAAATAATCAGGCATGCGACAAAGCTACCGGCCACCAGGTCCCAGCGTGCGAGATCCGGAAAACTGATCGGTTACAAATATGCCGAAATGAGCAGCCCGATGGCGGATATGGCGGGTGCAGCACAATAGAGAAAAAGGACGCGACGTTCCGACACCCGCTGGGTTATCAGCCCGCCGAAATAATACCCGATCGCAAGAAAGAGCAGCGTAGTAGATAGAATGCTTGCCCAGATATACAGGCTGACCCCGAAATAGGGCGTCATGATGCGAGAGGCGATTACCTGTAAAGCCAGTATCAAAGCGCCAGTGAGAAATATTGCGATTCTATACAATTGAGAAACCTCTACCATGTCAACGGATGTTTAGACGCTCAGCACGCGCGGCTGCAAGCCATACGTCGCTTCCGGAAAGCGTCTTTTGGTATTTTGTGCGCTATATTGTAAACCCACACTGACGCGAAAATCGTCGATCGACGTTCCGGACACAACACCTCGCCTTCGTTCAATGCCCGAGCGGTGTCAAGTTCTGGTTCACTCCCTCGGTCAAATCCGCAACGAGCAGACCAAAAGCCGTTTCATCACAAGTTGCGTGCATATATTTTCGTAACACTCTGATGCAAATTAGGTTGTACATTCACGGGGCACACGATCTTTTTCGTTGGCAATCGACTACGGATTACCTGCAGAGCACCGGTGACTGGCCCATCGACAACGCGCAGGCCGGTCTAGCGCTTGGAACGGAAATCAGCGGTAGTTACACCGACTCGGTATGGGTGGGGACCGACGGCACATCCGCCGTGATCGCGATTTCGTATAGCGGCCCTCCGGAGATTGCCGGCAAGTCCATTGTCTTGCACGGCACCGGCTCGGCCGGCGCGGTTACCTGGACCTGCACCGGCGGTACATTACCCGCTCGCTTCCGCCCGCCGGTTTGTCGAATCTAACCGACTCTCAGGAACTCGGTGTCGTTGCGCTGTAATCCGTTCCGGTTCTCGAAGAGTTCGACAATAAGCCTGTAAGTGAGGTGGCGGTTGTGGCGGCGGTCGGATCAGTCCGGATCTTATACTGTGCCCGCGCCCGCCGCCTGCATGGTCGGCGGAACACCGTGTAATCGCCTCGTGCGCCAACGCCTTGAAAATGGCGCAGGCAAGACCGGTGTGCTCGGGCAGGACCTGCAGCAACGGACGCGGCATGGACGTTTGAACATCGCCGGAGCAAGCCGGCCCCGGGGCCGGTGAACGACGCTCCCCCTACGGCCTCATTCAGTCATAGCTGCACGGGCCTTGTCTGCAGCTTTGACGGCAGTTCCAGCAGCGATGACAACGGAATCGTCGCTTATGCCTGGGATTTCGGTGACGATTCGACAAGCAGCGACTCCCTCAACGTGCGGCACGGCTACCAGAGTGCGGGTACCTATACCGTAACGCTCACCGTAGAAGATACGGTTACGCAGGCGCATGTCGCCGACACCTCCGTCCAGGTTAGGAACAAGGGCAAGACAAAGGGCGGCACCAATGGCGGGGCCGACGGGGGTAACGACACAGGTAACTGTCCACCCGCCGAAGCAGCGAAAGGAAAATGCTGAACCAAAAACTCACAATTCGAGACAACGAAAACCTTACGAGCTTCGCTGAAAATTGACACTCGACCCTTTAATCCTCGGAGTTGCAAATAGCGACGATCGAATTAGCGTGCTTTTCGAACTAAGGCGCCGGAGTGGCCCCTTCGCCGCAAGGATCGCTCGCGGCCCGCACCCCCTTCGGTTTCCCGCCCCAGGCGGCTGCTTTCATGAATATTGGATAGCGCGTCCAGCGCCCGGGACAGGACTTGCTTCGCCTGCTCCCGATCCGCGGATGTCATGGCGTCGAGATCGAGATCGACATTCATATTGGGATGCGCTTCAGAAAAGTGGTGCCGCTCGCTCCCGAGGCTTTCGTAAGTGTCCACAACCTGATAGGCGGTGACCGGATAAGCGATGCCTTTGACATCGATTTCACCATGTTCGGTACAGAGAATTTGATCTTTGACGTGTGCGTAGGTCTCATAGGAAATGAGTATCTCTCCAACGGCGGCGGACGACTCCAGTCGCGAGGCCGTATTCACGGCGCCGCCGATGATGGTGTAATCCATCCGATCCTCGCTGCCGAAGTTTCCCACCGTGCAATAGCCCGTGTGCATGCCCATCCTCATTCGTAACGGTTTCTCGATGCCCGATTCGCGCCAGAAGTCCTCCAATTCCCGCATTCTCCGCCGCATGGCGATGGCCATCTTTACGCAGGCGACTGCGTCTTCCTTGACGCCCTTGGTCTCGGGATCGCCGAAGAATATCAGGATCGCATCGCCCACGTACTTGTCAATGGTCGCGCCGTAATCCAGGGCGATGCGGGACATCTCGGTGAGATAATGGTTGAGAAGCTGGGTCAATTCTTCCGATTCCAGTTTCTCTGCGGTCTCCGTGAAACCCGCGACGTCGGAGAAGAAGATGGTCAATTTCTTTCGGCTGCTCGCCACCTTCACCTCTTGCTCACCCCGGAAGATGGAATCGTAGATCTGCGGTGAAAGATATTTCGCCAACTGGTTGGATAATTGTTGCAGCGCGTTTGACTTCTGCTCCAGGGCGTTCGACTTCTCGGCCAGTTCTTGCTCCCGCTGCTTGAGTTCGGTGACGTCCTCATAGACAGCGACGGTGCTGCCGTCGTGGGTTCGTCGTTCGCTGATCAGAATCCAACTCCCGTCGCTTCTGTGTTGAAGATGAGGTTCACCGAGGCTTCGATGCCGCGCCAGGCGCTCAGCGACCCACTCGTCTATGCGGCCCGCGGCATCCGCGACGAGGCCGCGCTCGGCCGCGGCACGGACGATCGCGGCAAACGGTGCACCAGGCTGAACGACGTCTTCGATGCCGGCATACAGCAGTTTCCGATAACGGCTGTTCGACAAAACGAGCCGGTCGTCTTTGTCATAGAGTGAAAAACCCTCTGAAATACTCTCGATGGCGTCGATCAAGCGCTGCCGGGCCGCTGCGATCTCACGCAGATTCTTTTCCTCGACCTCTACAGCGGTGTCGCGAAACACCTTGAGCGCCGCGGCCATGTGACCGATTTCATCACGGCCCGTCGGCGGCAGCGCCGCTTTGAGATTACCGCCGGCAATTGCCAGCATGCTGTCGTTCAGGGCCGTCAGCCGCGCGACGATGTTGCGATCCACATAGCGCCAAACGATCAGGACCGAACTGGCCAGGCTCAGCGACACGATCAGGATAAGTATCAGGCTGCTTCTTGCTTGCACGGCGCGCGCCTTGGCGGTTGCCGCCGCGATGTCTCTTTCGGTACTCCGCACGAGCACATCGACGGATGCGGTCAATTCCCCCGACAGACGCGCATTCTCGCGGCGCACTTTTTCGCCGGTGGCGATGAGGGTGAGTTCCCGTGCCCGAAGCGCGGGGATGTCGTCGTCACCTTCGAGCAATTTGCGGAACCGCACGACCTCGGCAAGGACGAGCTGTCTTAGTTGCGTCCCCACCGCCTTCCCCAGTGCATCGAGGGATCCCAACGACCACTTCGTGCCGAGCATCAACAAGTCGAGGCGCTTGCGCGTTTCGGCAGACGCGGTGCCCATCAAGTTTTCGTGAGTTTCCCCGACTTTCACCAGAATCTGCTGCAAAGACGCGAGCACGTTGAACGCGGCGATCAGCTCGGTTTCGGCGTTCGATCGCGCTTCGGTTGAATGCCCTGCCGCATCGACGGCGCTGCGCAGCCGCTGGACATCATTGTTCGTTTTGGTAATCCAGGGGCCCAACACCGCCACTGTATTTTCATGATCCTCGACCATCTTGTCCAAAAGCATCGCCTTGCGGTCGGCAAGTGCGATGCGTTCGTCCGCGAGCGTGTTGAGGACAAGCAAGTTGGAGCGCAGTGGATCCA
>JBFGKR010000153.1:0-5439 GCA_041576575.1 Arenicellales bacterium
ATCGCACGCATGCGCAGTGCGCTGTTCGAGATGGTGGTCGACGGAATCAAGACAAACATACCTTTGCACCAGCGAATTCTTCGGGACGGCGGGTTTCAGCGCGGGGACTTCAACATCCACTACCTCGAACAGCGGTTCACTCAGTAGCACGTGTCTTGGGTGCGCATCCGTTACCGCGCCGATCGCTCACTGGGCGACGCAATCAGTAATGCCTTAGAGTCGTGTGGCGCAACCGCGGTGACTCTCGAAGATGCCGCGGGCGACGATTCCTTTGACGCGGCAACACCGGAGGACCCCGGTTGGACCGAGGTATTCATCACAGGGTTGTTCTCGGACGATGTGGACACGGACAGCGTCCTGGCGGCAGTTGTAGATGGAGCCGGGGATCGCGCGGTGTCGCCGGTGGCGCTTGAAGTCCTGGGCGACGAGGATTGGGCGCGTTCTTGGGTCCGCAACTACCGTGCGATGCGGGTGACAGAGCGATTGTGGGTGTGCCCGAGTTGGATAGAACCGCCGGTTGGAGATGCGATAAATATCGTAATCGATCCGGGCCTCGCCTTCGGTACCGGGGCACACGCGACGACGCAGCTGTGTCTGGAGTGGTTGTCGAAGGCCGACCTTTCCGGCAAGAGGGTTTTCGACTACGGTTGTGGGTCAGGAATCTTGGCGATAGCCGCCGTAAAGCTGGGCGCTGCGCGCGCCTTCGCGGTTGATGTCGATCCGCGTGCCTTGACGGCGACAAGGTATAATGCGGAGCGCAACGGCGTGTACGAAAGCATCGCGGTGAGTAGTTGCGCAGACGCGCCAAATGAAACCGCAGACATTGTGATCGCAAACATACTGGCGAACGTAATCCTATCTCTGCGCGATACCCTGTGCAGCCTGGTCCGACCGCGGGGTCAGCTGCTTCTGACCGGTATTCTCGCATCTCAGGTGGAGCGTGTCGCCAGGGAATTCGAAGATATGTTTGAACTCGAACTCCAACGTCGCGAGGGTTGGTGTTTGTTGGCGGGACGCGCTTTCGCGCGTTAGAGCCCGTTGAAGAGCCACACTTACGCGATGTACGCACGCTGCCCCAGTTGCGAGACCGTTTTCGACGTCGACGACGCCACATTGAACGCGCGCACCGGCATGGTGCGTTGCGGCATGTGCCGGGTGACGTTCAACGCCCGTTGGAACCTCGTCGATCAACTGCCGGAGGTCGAACTACCGGCGGCCGCGACACCAGAGCCGGAGCGAGAAATGGGACCGGCGGCAGACCAAGGAGCGCCGCCTACGCCGGGTCCAGGTGCATCGGAGTCTTTTCCGGAGCTTCAGGAATCGGCGCAAATCCCGGAGCCCCGATCCATTGCGGGGGACGACGACGTTGATGGCGCCGCCGCCGCATTGGAGCCGGAGAGCGCACCCGAAGAAATCGAACTCGATTCCGAGTCCATACTCGAGGAAGTGGAGCGACTAGACCAGGCCCTGCAACAAAAACAGGAGCAAAGGCGGGATGAACCCCCCGATACCGAGGACTCGGAAAGCGCCCCGCAAGTGCAATCGCCGTTCGATATCGAGCCCGATCATGAAATTGTGCTCGAGACGCCCCCGGAATCCTGGCGGAGACTGGATTTCGACGCAGAGAGCGAGCGTAGCGACGATGAGGCGGACGAGGAAAAAATCGCGACTTCTGTCGATCGCATGCGTGGCATGCTCGATCCCGTTCAAGAAGAATCCCCGCCCGCGCAGAGTCAGCCCGAGGTCACGAGCACGGAGGAGCCGCGGTCGCCGCAGCCCACGGAGGGCGGGCGTACCGAGCTGCCTCCCGAAATTGATCCCTATCGTCCGAACAAGGTCCCCCGAGCCGCCGACGGCGTCTCGCCGGATGTCCAGCAGATCTTCGAAGGAATCTACGAGAGTCGCGAGGAGGAGGAGGGCGCCGCCGAACGCGGTGCTACGGCCACCGCATTGCGTGCGATGGCCTGGTTCATCGGCTTGGTTTTGGTATCGGTTGCCGCCGTTTGGCAGATTCGCACGTTCTATCTCGACGACTTCGCCCAGAGCGCGACGCTACGACCCCTGCTGTCGGGATTTTGCCAGATTGCGATGTGCCAAGTACCGCCACGCCGCGATTCACGACTGATCGACCTGCTCGGCACCAACGTCGAAACTCATCCGGCGGTACCCGGCGCCCTGCGTGTCACCGTCAGCCTCATCAACAGGGCCGGTTTCCCGCAAGCGCCTCCTGCACTCGAGGTCACGTTGAGCGACAAACTGGGGCGTGTCGTGGGCCGGCGTACCTATACATCGAAAGACTACTCATCACCCGAGAAGGAAGTCGTTCTCGACCCCGACGTCGTTGAAGACGTTACGCTCGATTTAGCCGCTCCCAGTGAAAGTGCAGTGGGTTACGAAATACAACTCATCCCCGACTAGATAGGAGATTTTCAAAAATACACGATTTTTTTAAAAAACCGTTGTCAAGTCTTTTCGATGAAAATCGTCGGGAGTATCATGCCCGTCCCTGCCTTACCAATTCGATAAAACTATATTGGGCGGTCGGAGGATGGAGATCGGGTCGTATACCTTAGGTAATAATCTCTTTGTCGCGCCTATGGCCGGTATCGCGGACCGGCCCTATCGACGGCTTTGCCGCAAATGGGGCGCCGGGTACGCCGTCTCCGAGATGGTTTCCGCGAACGCGAAACTGCGCCACACGGAAAAAACGCAACGGCGAATGGACCTTACCGACGAGCCGACCCCGAGGGCGGTACAGATCGTGGGTTCGGAGCCGACGTCGATGGCGCTCGCCGCCCAATATCAGGTCGATTGTGGCGCCCAGATCATCGACATAAACATGGGCTGTCCGGCGCGAAAGGTATGCGGAAAGTTTGCCGGATCGGCCCTGTTGGAGGACGAGGACCTGGTGGCGCGCATCCTGGCGGCGGTAACAAGGGCCGTGTCGGTACCGGTGACTTTGAAAATGCGCACAGGTTCCAGTCCCGCCCGTCGAAATGGCGTCAGGATCGCGAGGATCGCGGAAGCATCGGGGATACTGGCACTGGCCGTCCATGGCCGTACCCGCGCGTGTAAATTCCGCGGACCCGCCGATTACGACACCATACGTGAGATAAAACGCACGGTCGCCATTCCGGTCGTCGCAAACGGTGACATCGACAGTCCACAGAAAGCGAAACAGGTACTGGAGTACACGGGGGCTGACGGCGTAATGATCGGGCGCGCGGCTCAAGGCCGGCCTTGGCTGTTCATGCAGACGGCTCATTATCTACGCACCGGCCAACACCTGTCCGCCCCTCCCTTTTGGCAGCAATTGGACGTGGTGACCGATCACGTGCGGCAGATGCACGAGTTTTACGGCGTCTACACCGGCGTGCGGATGGCGCGCAAACACATTGGTTGGTACACGGCCTCATTACCGGGTCAAAAACGATTTCGCGCCCGAGTGAATCGAGTTGAGGACGGCATAACACAAATAGAGTTGACGAAGAATTTTTTCGAACAGTTAATAGATCAAAAACGGTTGGCGGCATGAGCAAAAAAAGTCAAGATCCACCATTATCCAAGTGTGTGCAGCGCTCTCTCAATACGTATTTCAAGGATATGAACGGTGAAAAGCCCTGCAACCTTTATTCGATGGTGATCGAGGAAATAGAAAAACCCCTGCTTGAAGTGGTCATGGAACAGACGGAGAGCAACCAGACCAAGGCCGCCCAGTTACTGGGCATCAATCGGAACACCCTAAGGAAGAAGCTTCGGCATTACGGTCTCGAATAACGCCGCGCTGGCGCGAACAAGATTGCCTCCGTCGCGTGCGGACAGCCGTAGCTGCGCCTGCGAGTTGTTGCGCGTCATTCCAGCAGGGAGACAGGACGGCGCGAACAGGGGCAAATGCTTGGTTTTAAACGCGGAATTCGAAGATTGCTGCGGGTGTGACGCCTGGCTCGGACGGGGCGCCCTTCCCCGACCCCGGCCTCGTCGAACGGCCGAAATCGAGCTTTCCTCGATCTTTGACTACGGATCGTGCGCGTCGCTCCAGCGCGGCACCGAAGACGACCAAGGCCTCCGCCTTATCACGGGTTCGTGATGCGAAATTCAGTGTAACGAAATATTGAGGACGGTAGAAAGTGAGTCAGCCAGAGTCCACAACATGCGCTGCAGGCGTGGTTCCCTTGAAGCGCGCTTTGGTCAGCGTCTCCGATAAAACTGGAGTTGTCGAGTTTGCCCGCGCGCTAATCCGGCACGGTGTCGAGTTGTTGTCCACCGGTGGGACTGCGCGATTACTGGCGGAAAATGGGATTCCGGTTACCGAGGTGTCTACGTATACCGGATTCCCCGAGATTATGGATGGCCGATTGAAGACGCTGCATCCGGCAATTCATGGAGGCATACTCGGCCGTCGTGGCCTCGATGACGCCGTTATGGCCGAAGAGGGCATCGCTCCTATCGATCTCGTGGTTGTCAATTTGTATCCATTTGAACAAGTGACCGCGGATCCCGCATGCGCGTTGGACGTAGCGGTCGAACATATCGACATCGGCGGGCCAACCATGTTGCGCGCGGCCGCGAAGAACCACGAAGCCGTGTCGGTGATAGTCGAGTCGATGGACTATGAAACAGTATTGGGAGAATTGAACGCACACGGCGGAGTGACTGCAGCAACGCGTTTTCGGTTCGCGGTGAAGGCATTTGCGCACACCGCGGCCTACGACGGCGCGATCACGAATCATCTGAGCCGCCTACAGAATGGCGGGGATGTGCACCGGTTTCCTGGGGTGCTCAATCTGCAGTTTGAAAAAATTCAGGATATGCGATACGGCGAAAATCCGCATCAGCCCGCGGCGTTCTATCGCGACCGGCATACGGTCCGACCGAGTCTTGCGACATCCGAGCTGCTGCAAGGGAAGGCGATGTCCTACAACAATGTCGCCGATGCCGACGCGGCACTCGAATGCGTGCGTGCCTTCGAAGATATCGCGTGCGTGATCGTCAAGCACGCCAATCCCTGCGGTGTCGCGTTGGGCGACACTGTACTGAACGCATACGAGCGGGCGTTCGAGACCGATCCCACTTCGGCATTCGGTGGAATCATCGCCTTCAACCGCGCTCTGGACACAGAAACAGCGAACGCCGTCATAGAAAAACAATTTGTGGAGGTGATTCTTGCGCCACAAGTTCCTCCCGAGACGCGCGCGGTACTGGCGAAAAAGAAAAATGTTCGCGTGTTGGAGGTCGGCCCGTTGAATGGCGAAAGCGGTCCGAGCCGGTACTACAAGCGGGTGGTAGGGGGTTTACTCGTCCAAGATTACGATACCGGGATAGTGAGTCGCAGCGATCTCAAAGTCGTCACCAGGCGGAAGCCAGACGAATACGAAATGCGGGACCTGATGTTCGCTTGGAAAGTAGTGAAGTTCGTGAAATCTAACGCCATTGTCTACG
>JBFGKR010000154.1:0-5432 GCA_041576575.1 Arenicellales bacterium
AGACCTCTGGTTGTGGGCACCGTAGTCTGAAATCTGTTTCGAGCACGGGCATAAGCTCGTGACCGGTACGACTACCTTGATCTCCGTTTGTGAACGACCTTTGCTGATTTCCCCAACAAGCGTTACCTGGTAGTCGATCATGCTTTCGACACCCGTCACCGGCGCCCGTTTGGTCACGAAGTACGGAAAGGTCATCTCGATATGGCCTTTATCCGCCTCGAGTAGCTCGGTCATTTCGTTGAGCATGGTCTTGAACGATTGAACCGAGATCTCTTTTTCGTGTTGATTGAGGATTTCGACGAAACGTGACATGTGGGTGCCCTTGAAATTGTGGGGCAGTTCCACAAACATATTGAAGCTGGCGACGGTGTGCTGTTCGCCGCCGCTGCGATCGCGGACTCTCACCGGGTGCCGGATGTCTTTCACCCCGACTTTATCGATGGCTAACTTGCGGCTATCGGGGCTGCCTTGGACATCGTCAATCGGCAACGGCTCTACGGATATATGCTTGGGCGCGCTCATGGGTCCTGTGCGATTGGCGCTGTTAGCGCATTTGGCCGGAACATGCGGAAACCACCGCGGCGAACGCCTAAGTTTAAGCAGATTCTAATATTGCGGCAAGCGGGATTGGCGCCGCATTGATGATGGCCCGTTTGATTCCAGCGGCATCCAGGCCGCATTCGGACAACATCTTTGCCGGATTTCCGTGGTCGATATGGCGATCGGGCAATCCCAGATTGAGCACACGTGCGCTGACGCCCTGAGCCGCCAGATGTTCGTTTACCGCTGAGCCCGCGCCCCCCAGCACGGTGTTTTCTTCCACCGTTACCACAAGTTCGTGTTCCGTGGCCAGCTGTTCGATCAACGCACCGTCCAGCGGTTTCACGAATCGCATGTTTATCACCGTAGCGTTCAATTCGTCACCCACTGACAGGCTTGGGGCCACCATGGTGCCGAAAGCGAGTATCGCCACGCCGTGCCCACGCCGCCGGATCTCCGCTTGACCGATAGGAAGCGCTCGCATCTCTCGGCGCTCCTTAACCCCTGGCCCGGTGCCTCGCGGATAGCGGACGGCGGCGATACCGTCGAATTGGTAGGCGGTGTACAACATGTCGCGGCATTCCGCTTCGTCCGCCGGCGCCATCACCACTACGTTTGGAATACACCGTAGATAGCTGTAATCGAAAGCACCGGCATGAGTGGAGCCGTCGGCACCGACTAGGCCCGCGCGATCGATGGCCAGGGTGACGTCGAGATTCTGTATGCTGACGTCATGGATGAGTTGGTCGTAGGCGCGCTGTAGGAACGTCGAATAGATTGCCACAACCGGTTTCAGTCCCTCGCAAGCGAGTCCGGCGGCAAACGTCAACGCGTGCTGCTCGGCGATGCCCACGTCGAAGTAGCGATCGGCAAACAGCTCAGAGAATTTCACCAGCCCCGATCCCTCTCGCATAGCCGGGGTAATGCCGATGAGTCTCTGGTCTAATTCGGCCATATCGCACAACCAATCGCCGAACACCTGTGTGTAGGTGCGGCCACTGGGTTTCGCTTCGAGCTTGCCGGTATCGGGATCAAAAGGCGAGACTCCGTGGTATGTCACCGGCGCGCCCTCGGCAGGCTTGAACCCCTTTCCTTTCTGGGTGACGACGTGAAGGAAGCGAGGACCTTCCAAAGCTCGCATGTTGCGGAGCGTTTTCACGAGGGTCTTGATGTCATGCCCGTCAATGGGTCCTATGTAATAAAAACCCAGTTCTTCGAACAGGGTTCCGGGCATGACCATGCCTTTAGTGTGTTCCTCCCACCGCTTCGCGAGTTTCTTTACCTGCGGCAGGGTGCTCAACACGATCTTGCTGCCCTCGCGGACACTGGTGTAAGCCTGCCCCGACAAGATGCGCGCGAGATAGTTGGATATCGCGCCCACGTTAGGCGAAATCGACATATCGTTGTCATTGAGCACCACCAGCAGATCGGCATCCATCGCCCCGGCGTTGTTCAGAGCTTCGAACGCCATCCCCGCAGTCAGAGCTCCGTCGCCGATGACCGCCACGACTTGGCGGTCCTCGGTTTCTTTGTTTGCGGCAACGGCCATGCCCAAAGCGGCGCTGATGGAGGTGCTGGAGTGGCCGGCACCGAAGGTGTCGAACTCGCTTTCCTGGCGCTTCAGAAATCCCGAAATCCCACCCGGCTGGCGAATAGTGCCGAGGAGCTCGCGACGACCCGTTAGTATCTTGTGAGGGTACGCCTGATGTCCGATGTCCCAGATCAATCGATCGTGGGGGGTATCGAAAACGTAATGCAGCGCAGCGGTCAGTTCCACCGTGCCCAGACCCGCTGCGAGGTGGCCGCCGGTTTTGGAAATCGTTTCAATGAGGAATTGGCGCAGTTCGTCACACAGAGGTGCAAGTTGATTCACGGGCAACCTGCGTAAATCGGCCGGATGATTAATCTGCTCCAGCAATGGGTAGTGAGAGTGTGCCATCTTTCAATAATTGCGATATACGATCATTTCTGCGAGCGAGCGTAATGTATACGCATTTTTGGCAAAGGTGTCGAGAGAAGCTATGGCGCGTCGGCATAAGTCTTGAGCGAGCATTTGAGAGTCGTCGAGGCCTACGATCGACGGAAACGTCGGTTTATTCCGGGCCCGATCGGCGCCGCCTGTTTTTCCGAGCACCGCTGTGTCGGATACTTCGTCCAAAATGTCGTCGGTGATCTGAAACGCCAAACCAATGTGTTGGCCGTACTCGTCCAGAGCCGCAAACGCTGTCGGATCGGGGTCACCGGCAAGGGCGCCCAGCTGCACCGCAGCTCGGATGAGGGCGCCCGTCTTTCGGCGATAGACGTCCTCGAGTTGCTCTTTTGCGAGGATGTGACCGACGGCGTCTAGGTCCATGGACTGACCGCCTGTCATGCCGGCGGCGCCGGCTGCTTCGGCGAGTTGTTTGATCATCGCAACACGTCGTGTGGAGTCGTTCGCTGCACCCAAGTTCGACGATAAGACCTCGAACGCAAGGGTCAGAAGGGAATCGCCGGCCAGAATGGCCGTCGCCTCGTCGTAGGCGATATGGCAGGTCTTCCTGCCGCGTCTCAGTTCGTCGTCGTCCATTGCCGGCAAATCGTCGTGAACCAAGGAATACGCGTGCACCATTTCTATGGCGCACGCGGCGCAATCCAGGGTCGCTAACTCCGCATTGACGACCTCGCCACTTGCGTAGACCAGCATTGCACGAATTCGTTTGCCCCCGTTCAGGCACGCATAACGCATCGCTTCGTGCAATCGTCCGGGGGTGGTGTCAGGGCGAGGAAGACAGCGATCCAGGGCGGTCTCTACGCGTTCCCTGTAGCCGCGTTGCGTTTCATCGAAAGCCAGCCCCGTCACTCGCGCGGCGAAAACGGTTCGGTGGCGATTTCGCCGTTTTTCTTGGTGAGCGTTTCGACCCGCTGTTCGGCCTGCTTGAGAGTTTTCTGACAAGTCTTAGCGAGTGCCACGCCGCGTTCGAAGTCCCTCAAAGACTCTTCCAAGGTCTGATCCCCGCGTTCCATACGCTCAACCAATTTTTCGAGCTCTGCGAGCGAGGATTCGAAGTCCGAGAAATCGGAGGCTGTGTCTGGGGTTTTGGCGCGTTTGGGCACGGGACATCTTTGGGCCATTGATTTGCGTCAAACCAATTGTACCCCGATTGTGGGAACCTAATCAGGTTTGGTGTTGACTCCTAGGACAGGAATAATTAGAATCATTCTAAATCTGGAAACGGCCTCTGGTTTCCAGATCGACCACTCAAAACAACCTCATTCGGAGACGAACGATGGAGCTGAAAGGCAGTAAGACTGAGCAAAACCTGAAAGACGCATTTGCCGGCGAATCCCAGGCCAACCGCCGCTATTTGTATTTCGCAGCGAAGGCCGATGTGGAAGGTTACAACGACGTTTCCGCGGTTTTCCGTTCGACCGCGGAGGGTGAAACCGGGCACGCCCACGGGCACTTGGAGTATCTGGAGCAGGTCGGAGATCCGGCGACCGGGTTGCCGATTGGAAACACTCAGAACAACCTGAAAGCGGCAATTGCCGGTGAGACCCACGAGTACACGGACATGTATCCGGGCATGGCGTCCACCGCTCGCAACGAAGGTTTCGAGGTAATAGCGGATTGGTTCGAGACCCTGGCAAAGGCCGAGCGCTCCCATGCCAATCGCTTCCAGAAAGCGTTGGACAGCCTGGACTAGTGCGACGAGCGCTAAGCGTCAGCATGGGGCCGGTATGAACCGGCCCCTCGTTTGCAATCGTATTACTCACGGCAGATAACGATGAACGAGTCGCCTCGTGAAGGCAGCCTGGAGGCTCCTGAAAGACACGCCATTAATTGGCGGGAACCGTCTTTTTACGACCAGGACGCTCTCATCAAGGAGATGGAGCGCATCTTTGACATATGCCACGGCTGTCGCCGATGCTTCAATCTCTGTAACGCCTTTCCCGTCTTGTTCGATGCCATCGACGGTTCCGATACCATGGAGCTCGACGGTATCGGCAGAGAGGTCTATTGGGAAGTAGCCGATCACTGTTATCTGTGTGATATGTGCTTTATGACTAAGTGCCCGTACGTGCCTCCGCACGAATGGAACGTCGATTTTCCGCACCTGATGCTGCGAGCAAAGGCCGTTAAGCACAAGCAGGGCCGCTCGCGGTCGCGGGACAAACTTCTCACCAGCACCGACGCCATCGGCAAATTGGCGGGCATACCGGTCGTTGTCAATGCGGTGAACGCGGTGAACCGAAGCGCTGCCGGCCGTAAGCTCTTGCGGAAGACGCTGGGTGTTCATCCGGACGCAAAGTTGCCGCGTTACTATTCGCGCTCCTCCCGCGCAACGCTCGCCGGCCGCGATAACGTCACAGCGACGCCTACGGACGCGACTCGGGGCCAGGTGGCCTTGTTTGCCACATGTTTCGGCAAATACAACATGCCTTCCATGGTGGCGGACTTGATCTCGGTCATGGAGCACAACGGGATTCGCATGACGTTGGCGGAGAAAGAGCGTTGCTGTGGCATGCCGAAACTTGAGCTCGGAGACTTCGAATCCGTGCACAGGGCGAAAGAAGCCAACATCCCAATGCTTGCGACGCTGGTGGACGAGGGTTGGGACCTGATGACGCCGGTACCGTCCTGCGTGCTGATGTTCAAACAGGAATTGCCGTTGATGTATCCCGGCGACGCGGACGTCGAGAAGGTGCGGCAGGCGATGTTCGATCCCTTTGAGTATTTGGCGTTGCGTCACAAGGCCGGAAAATTGGATATTGCTTTCAAACACTCCCTCGGAAAAGTCGCCTATCATGTGCCTTGCCACCTCCGAGTGCAGAACATTGGGCTCAAGACCCGAGACATTCTGTCTTTAGTACCGGATACGAAGATAGATGTCATAGAACGCTGTTCGGGACAC
>JBFGKR010000155.1:0-5410 GCA_041576575.1 Arenicellales bacterium
GACAAGGACCTGTACGACCTTCCGCCCGAAGAGGAAGCAAAGGTGCCGACGGTGTCGGATTCGCTGAAATCTGCACTTGAGTCCCTCGACGAGGACCGCGAATTCCTCATGGCCGGTGGAGTCTTCAGCAACGACGCGTTGGACGCATACATCAACCTCAAGATGGAAGAAGTTCAGGCGTTGCATATGACTACTCATCCCATTGAGTTCGACATGTACTACAGCGTCTGAGGCGGTAAACGCCCCCCCACGGGGGCGTCTCTTCTAACCCCTACGGCGATGCCGAGTAACGAGCGCGCGCAGCGGATTCTCGCCAGCCTCAACACCGCAGTCTTGACCTGCGACGGGGACCTCAATGTGACCTCTTCGAATTCCGCCGCCGAGGCGCTGTTCGGACTGAGCGCCAATCAATTAGCCCAGCGCGCGTTGCCGGACCTGTGCTCCAATGACGAGCAGGCCGTGGCCCCGCTGCTCAAGGCACTCGATACCGGACAGCCCGTGACCGCACACGTGATGCAATTGAAGTTGTCACCCGGGACCACGATCACGGTCGATTACACGGCAACGCCGGTGGTCGACGGGGAAGGCGATGATTGTTTGATTCTGGAATTGATACGCGTCGACCGCTTCTTGCGTTTAGCGAAAGAAGACAACCTGGCGGACAGCCACGCTGCTGGACGCGCGGTCCTACGGGGCCTGGCGCACGAGATCAAAAACCCCCTCGGAGGACTTCGGGGAGCGGCGCAACTGCTGGATCGCGAGCTGCCGGACAGAAGCTACCGAGAGTATACGCGGATCATCATCCACGAGGCCGACCGCTTGCGCAACCTGGTGGACCGTATGATGGGGCCGCACCAGCCCCTGAAGTCCGAAGCGGTCAACGTACACGAAATCCTGGAGCACGTGCGCAAACTCATCCAGGCGGAAACTCCGCAAGGTTTGACCATCCTGCGGGACTACGATCCGAGCCTGCCCGAGCTCCAAGGCGATCGGGAACAACTGATCCAGGCGATCTTGAACGTCGTGCGCAATGCGGTGGAAGCCGTCGGGGGCCGCGGTTGCATAAGGCTGCTAACGCGCATCAGGCACTTCGTGTCAATCGGCCAGGTCCGACATCGGCGATTGATCCACATCGAAATTGAAGACGACGGTCCGGGGGTTCCGGAAGGTCTTCGTGGGCAGATCTTCTACCCCCTGGTTACCGGGCGCGCCGAAGGGACTGGACTCGGACTTTCCATCGCGCAGGACGTCATCGACCGGCACGGCGGTATGATCGAATTCACGAGCGAACCGGGGTCGACCCGGTTTTCCCTCTATCTTCCTTTCACTAACCTGGTCACTCGCGCATGAACCAAGTGTGGATTGTTGACGACGATGCATCGATCAGATGGGTCCTGGAAAAGGCGTTCAAGAATGCGGGGCTTCTTCCTCGTACTTTCGCGGACGGGAGTCACATATCGGAGCAATTGTCTCAAGAACAACCGGACGCCATCCTCACGGACATCAGGATGCCGGGGTTATCCGGTCTAGAACTCATGGAAGCGATCCATACGGTCGCCCCTCAAGTGCCCGTTATCGTAATGACTGCACACACCGATCTCGAGAGCGCCGTCGCCTCCTATCGAGGAGGCGCATTCGAGTATCTTCCCAAACCGTTTGACGTCGACGACGCGGTAGCACTCGCGAAGAGGGCCATCGAACAGCGTCGGGACTCGCACGAGCCACGCCGCGACTCCGCGGCGCAACTGTCCGAGATCATCGGCGAAGCACCGGCCATGCAGGATGTTTTTCGCGCCATCGGACGGCTCGCTCATTCCAACATCAACGTATTGATTTGGGGTGAATCTGGCACCGGCAAAGAGCTCGTGGCCCGCGCCCTGCATCAACACAGCCCGAGAAATACCCGACCTTTCGTCGCCATTAACACCGCAGCCATCCCCGCGGATCTCCTAGAGTCGGAACTGTTCGGGCACGAAAAGGGTGCGTTCACCGGTGCACACAACCAGCGTATCGGCCGCTTCGAACAGGCGCACGGGGGGACGCTATTTCTTGATGAAATCGGGGACATGCCCCCGGACCTACAAACTCGCTTGTTGAGAGTACTGTCGGAAAATCGGTTCTATCGAGTTGGCGGTCATGAGCAGGTCGAGGTGAATGTCCGCATTCTAGCGGCTACGAACCAAGACCTCGAGCCGCGTGTGCGAGAGGGCCGCTTCCGCGAGGATTTATTTCACAGGTTGAACGTGATTCGCATCGCCTTACCGGCGTTGCGCGATCGCCGTGAAGACGTCCCGTTGCTGACCGCCCATTTCCTCAAGCAGTGCGCCCGGGAACTGGAGGTGGAACCCAAGCGCATAGCCCCCGAAGCCCTCGAATATTTACGCCGATTCCACTGGCCTGGAAACGTGCGGCAGCTGGAAAATATTTGCCGCTGGATTACGGTTATGGCGCCGGGACAACAGGTGTCCAAGGTTGACTTGCCTTCGGAAATTCGAGACCACGCGTGCGCACCGGTAAAAGGCGATGACGACTGGGAAGTTCAGTTAAGGCGTCTGGTGGAAAGAAAGCTGAACCAGGGCGAGAGCGCGATATTGGTCGAACTCGGAAGCAGTTTCGAGCGCGTGCTACTAGAGACTGCGCTCCGACACACCGGCGGACACAAGCAGAAGGCCGCGCGTCGTTTGGGCTGGGGCCGCAATACGCTCACCCGCAAGTTACGAGAGCTCGGCGTCGAAGCGGAGTAAAACTCGCTCCCCGGTAATGACATTCCCGGAGGGGTGGGCGCGGTCTTAACCTACAACGCGAACGGGTTCTCGGCGCCCGCCGGATGCGAGCGTCGGGGGCTCGCCCATCAGCGGGCGCATGGCGTGTAACAAATTGGAGAACAAGTGTCTTCTGTCCCGCTCTTCCCTGGCTAGGAGATTCTTCATGTGCTGGCGCTGGGTGGGCATCCTGAAGCATGCGGGGCAGTTATCGGGAATTACCGGTAACGCGGCGACTGCGGCGAAGCTCGAAGTCTGTCGCTCGCGCACGTAGACAAACGGTCTGACGACGCGCAGGTCACCTTCGTCGATCACGTAGTGCGCATTCTTGGTCTCCAGGCGACCGCGGTGAAACGCGCTCATCAGAAACGACTCCGCCAAGTCGTCGAGATGCTGCGCCAACACCAACACATTGTAGCCCTCTTCCCGGGCGGTGGTGTAGAGGATTCCGCGCCGCAGACGCGAGCAGAACGAGCAGAAGGAATCACCCTGCATATGTGTCCGGGCGCGCTCCGCGATCGGCTCCGAACGAACGAAGTAAGGAATTCTCAATGTGCCGACGTACGCCTTCAGCGGCGACGGATCGTACCCCTCGATCTGCGGGTCCACGGTGGCGGCACCGAGCTCGAAATTCACCGGCGCATAGGTCCTCAGGTGGGCCAGAGTGTGCAGCAGGCTGAGGCTGTCCTTTCCTCCCGACAGACCCAGCAACAGGCGGTCGCCGTTCTCAATCATGCGATAATCGGATATCGCCCGGCCGGCCGCGCGAATCAGGCTTTTCGGAGGCTTTGGTAGCCGGAACATGCCACGATTATTACATCTTGGTGCCCACTCGTGAAACGACGGCGGCGGGGAAAGTGCTGTCTACGCGCGGAAGAACTGTTACACTGCGCCCCCTTTGCCCAAAACCGACTCAGGGAGCAACGAATCCATGCCTCGTAATTACTTGTTTACCTCGGAATCCGTGTCTGAGGGGCACCCGGACAAGGTCGCGGATCAAGTATCCGACGCGGTGCTGGACGCGCTACTGGCTCAAGACCCCCAGGCCCGCGTCGCCTGCGAGACCCTCGTCAATACGGGCATGGTGGTGCTCGCGGGCGAGGTCACGTCGCAGGCCAGCGTAGATTATGCAGAGGTCGTTCGCGACACCATCTGCAGCATCGGATACGACTCTTCCGAGCTCGGGTTTGACGGCAACTCGTGTGCCGTGGTGGTGTCACTGGACAAACAGTCCCCGGATATCGCGCGAGGCGTCAATCCAGGCGAAGGTCTTGACTTGGAGCAGGGCGCTGGGGACCAGGGTTTGATGTTCGGGTACGCCTGCACGGAAACCGAAAATTACATGCCGTTCGCAATCGACTACGCGCACAGACTGGTGAAAAAACAAGCCGAGGTTCGTCGACGCGGCGTGCTGCCGTGGCTGCGGCCCGACGCGAAATCTCAGGTCACCGTTCGTTACCAAAACGGCCGCCCGCAAGCCGTCGATACGGTGGTTCTGTCGACCCAGCACGCGCCGGAAATCGCGTACGAAGAACTAAAAGAGGCGGTAGTGGAAGAAATCATCAAGCCCGTTTTACCGCCGGCCATGGTTGCCCGAAACACGCGCTATCTGGTCAACCCGACTGGGCGTTTCGTGATAGGCGGCCCCGTCGGCGATTGCGGGTTGACCGGACGCAAGATCATCGTCGACACCTACGGCGGCGCCGCCTACCATGGAGGTGGAGCGTTTTCCGGCAAAGATCCGTCCAAGGTGGATCGCTCGGCGGCGTACGCCATGCGGCACGTCGCCAAGAACGTGGTGGCGGCCGGCCTCGCCGAGCGCTGTGAGGTGCAAGTCGCGTACGCAATCGGTGTCGCAAAACCCGTGTCGCTGATGGTCAACACTTTCGGCACCAACGCCGTTCCGGAGCTCGAAATCGAGGACCTGGTGCGCACGCATTTCGATCTGCGTCCGGGGGCCGTGATCACCAGTCTCGATTTGCTGCGGCCAATCTATCGAAATACCGCCGCCTACGGTCATTTTGGTCGCACCGAAGACACGTTCACCTGGGAGCGCACCGACACCGCGGTGACGCTGCGCGATGCCGCTGGTCTGGATGACGAACTGCGCATGGCGTAGGACGGTATCTACACGATCTACAATGTCCGGTTGGGCAGCATCGATGCCGGAACACAGTTGAGGAAATTCATGAGCACACGCGCCGCCGAACAACTTTCGCCCGATTACAAAATCGCCGACATTTCCCTTGCGGACTGGGGCCGCAAAGAGATTCGCATCGCGGAGACAGAAATGCCCGGTCTCATGGCTATACGTGAGGCGTACGCCCAACAGCAACCTCTGCGCGGCGCCCGCATCGCGGGCTCGCTACACATGACGATTCAAACGGCGGTCCTGATCGAGACCTTGATGGCCCTGGGGGCGAAGGTGCGTTGGGCTTCGTGCAACATCTATTCAACCCAGGACCACGCCGCGGCCGCCGTCGCCGCGCAGCAGGTGCCGGTGTTTGCGTACAAAGGCGAGACCCTAGACGAATACTGGGAATTTACCCATCGCATCTTCGAGTGGCGCGACGGCGGGTCTCCGAACATGGTTCTCGACGACGGCGGCGATGCGACCCTGCTGGCCACGCTGGGTGCAACCGCTGAAC
>JBFGKR010000156.1:0-5399 GCA_041576575.1 Arenicellales bacterium
CGAAATCGATGGATCAGCTCGCGCGAAGACTGACTGTGATCGCCGTCATGGACCAACAGGCTGGCATTATTCAATTGCATCGAAATTCCCGCGCCACTGACGTACACAGAAAACGAAAACGAATACTCCTGCCGGGTCGGTAATCTTCAATTTGATATCGGACAGGCCCATGCCCTCCGGTGGCACCAATAGTTAACGATCGATCAAAGGCCATGTGTGGCCACAGGTCACCGGGCCATAGCAAATCCTCAGGGGACGCGAGAGAATCGATAAGCAAGCCAACTCGCTCGAGCGGTAAGTAAACGATCCTTTCATGGATATTGCGTACATACATTTTCGCAATCGTGCAACTATCAGTTACATAATGGAGACCTCAAATCTCATTGTCACTTATAGGTCTAACGCGTCATAGGACCGCAAGAAGATTGAGACCCGAAAATGACGAAGACAGCTCGGTTATCTCAGACAAAAACAGTGCTACAGAGGCTAGCTCGGCTCGTAATCGAAATGGCACGTTCTTTCGGAAGCCCGTTCACTGTTTTCAGGCCACAGGCGCAATGCCTTGGTGGCGATGTTCGGGGATCGATTTGGTGCGTCGGCGTGCTCGGCCGGACAACAGCACTTAAGATGCGCATTCTCAAAGTAAGTCACCCACCGCCTGCTTCGAGTGGAATTCCGACTCCAGATCGTCGCCGGTTCTTGAATCGCCCGCGGTAGGGCGCAAACGGTTCAAACAGATCTTGCCAATGATCGCCGCCAAGCGCACAGGCCTTGCCTTCGATCAACCATGGTTCGCAGTTCAGCAATATGGGGCTTCCACAGTTTTCCGCCCGTCAAAAATGGATGAATTCACGAGCCAAATAATTCTCATTTTATCCTCGCGGGGCGAAGACGACACCAATCCGGCCGAACATAAACCGGCCTCCTTCAAATTCAGATTATGTCGCGGCATTTTTTGGGTGCTGCAAAATATGGTTTTCGGTTCGCCCAACGATAATCCGTGATCGTCTTCAAGACGTCGTTTCACGGCGTCAACCAGCGCCGTCGCCATCTCTCTGTGCCTGGACATATCTACGCAAATGCTTCGGTCGCAGTCGACTCCAAATATTTCTGTAACAAAAACGCGAGCGGGTTTATGGCATGCAAGTGCAAATTCGGGCAGAAGAATAAAAATCTAAATAGCGAAGTTTATGTATTTCAAACGCCACATGTTTTCGGCGCTTTTCCGTTAACGAAACGAATCTTATCGCTCCAACCGGAAATATCGAGATGCACCAAAGTATACACGCCTTTTGAAAGTTCGCTTCATCTGTCAGCTGTCACTTGCCGCGATTCGACCGGCGCTCAAGTCGTCGAAGAATATGCTTCTCTCGTGCTCGCAATGCGGGCGAACCACTCTTCATCGTTGTTCCTAACAGCTTTAATATTTGTCGCCGCAATGTTGCGTCGTCCGCAGAGAGGTTCGCAAGCGACTGCAGAGCTGAAACCTTTACGATCTCGCTGTTGCTGTGGGTCAGGTAATTCTTCAACAGCGTAACTGCAAACTTGGTTTGCTTGGGCATGAGCGGCACACGACCGAGAATCTGTGCCACATGCCAACGAACCTCGTTTTGTTCAATCGGCGCCACGTCATTCAACAGCCGAGCCCGGTACGGACGCAACCACTCCGGCTTCTTGGCTGCGATCTTCTCCAACGCATCGGCGGTCCGCGCACGAACGACGGGATCGTTATCAAAGAGTCCTTCAAACAGTTCCTTTATTTGGTCAGGAGACTTTATTACTTCTGCAACAACTTCGTTTGCTCGACCAATAGAACGCCGATCGCCGCCACGAAGCTTTGCAATCAAGGAATTCATCGTATCAGTACGTTACAAATCGTCTGGAGTTTAACCGACTCGGTGCGTCGATGTTTACTCAGGGGTTTCGTCAACGTCGCCAACCGTCACACGGGGAACCTGGTGAGCTTGAGAGTTCCTACGTTTCGTAACCGCTACGCGACGCATGAATTGTCGAACGGTTACGATGTTCGCACGGTGCAGGAATTGATGGGACGCCGCTAGCGTGCGGACCGCATCGCGATTATGCTCTTGCACAATCGCAATCGGTGTTGTTTTTTCGCGGAGTACGGCGCTCCGGACCAGAAATCCCAGGCTTCGGTAACGCATACCCATCATTACGAACGAGCGGGGCCCATTGTTCGACGACGTATTTCGGGAACTCGAGCACCCCGACGGCAATTTTCCCCGCCCCTCGGCGTACGACCCATCCGAATCTTTATTGTCTTTCTTGCAGCGGTTGAAGGGCTTTGATAGCGAGGCAATGATTGAAGCGATGTCCAGCACCGCCAACAACGTAATTGTCGCCTGGGATCGGTACGCCGTGTAACATCGACCTCAAACTCGTCCAACCGCTTAGTCGCCGGATCTTAGGGCATTCGTGAAATCTGAAGAAAATGTTGTACTCTGGTGTCCACTTCTGGCGGGCGGGCGCCAACACCACGTTCAAGGGCGATCCCAGCTGTCCGGGGTAATGAACAGGCTACGAACGTATGAACGAAAGTGCATTCTCAATCCGCGCGGCGCGTAAGGAAGAATGCCGTCGTATTGCCGAGCTCTACAGAATTTCTTCCGACGGCGTCGCGGACTACATCTGGACTAAGATGGCGGCGCCAGGCGAGCACATTCTGGATGTAGGACAACGGCGCTACGAACAGGAAGATACCGCGTTCAGCTATCGGAACTGCCGTATCGTCGAGGTCGCCGGGGCGGCCGTAGGGATGCTGTCGGCATTTCCCATGATCGTCGACCCAAACTATGTGGAACCCGATCCCGTGCTCGTGCCTTACAGCGTGCTGGAAGAAGATCAGAGCTATTACGTGTGCGGGGTGGCCCTGGATCCGCCGTTCCGAGGTCGTGGCCTCGGCACTCGACTCATGCGCGAAGCCGAGAAAAGCTGCAGGACGCTCGGCTATGAGAAGCTGAGCCTCGTCGTCTTTGAGCAGAACGTTGGCGCTAAACGGTTGTACGACCGGCTTGGTTATAAAGAGACGGCCCACCATCCCATCGTACCCCACCCCCTGATTCGGCATACGGGCGACGCTCTGCTCATGGTCAAGTACATCGAGTGATATTAGAAGCGTGCCGTCGCAGGGCGTGCAGCAGCGATGGAACCAGACAAAAAGGAGGACATGACTCGTTGAAATCCGTAGTGCGTTCGGCCGGTACGGAAGATGTGCCGATGCTCGCTGAACTGATGACCGAGTTCTACGCGGAGAGCGGCTATTCGCTGTCGTCCGACGCTGCCGCTCGCGCGTTCATGATGCTGCTCGAAGAACCGAATCAAGGCCGGATCTTCATTGTAGAAGCCGAATCTGAGCCGGTCGGCTATCTAGTCCTCAGCCTGGGCTTTAGCATGGAGTACGGAGGATTTCGTGGATTCGTGGACGACTTCTTTGTGCGCCCGACGCAGCGCGGCAAGGGCCTTGGCGCAACGGCACTGAAGGCGGTGACGCAAACGTGCCGTGAGCTTGGGGTGCGCGCGCTACTGGTGGAGACCGGACCTGACGATTCTCCCGCGAGGCGAATATACGCACGGGCTGGATTCACTGAAAGTGAGAGAGTGCTGCTCACTAAACGTTTGGCGCCCCCGCTACACGAGACGTGATCCGCCGTCGGGGTCTCAGGGCGCATACCGCTCGTTACCGACGGTGAACTTCGTGTTGCTGTCCGCAGGAAGGCGCGCGCGGTAATTAGTGGCGAGGCCGCGTAGAAAATGAGATTGGTTCCCGCGTACGGGGCCTCTACTGCCGGAAGGGCGGCACGATACCCAGCGTGCGTACCGCCGCGCGCAATCCGAACCGTTTCGTAATTTGGGTCATCGATCTCTCAAAGATCGGGGGTTTCCGCGCTCCATGTAGTTGCACGCTCGAAGGCGTGCGCGACTTGCAGAACCTTATGATCTGCAAACCGGGATCCACTCAGCATCAAACCGACCGGCAACCCAGCTTGGGTAAACCCGCAAGGGATTGAAACGGAGGGTTGTCCGGTGAAGTTGAAAATGCCGGTGTTCTTCCAAGCTAACTGGCCGTAGTCTACCGGCCGCTCGGCGATCGGGGCTGCCGCGATGGTTGCGGTTGGCGCCGCCAGGACATCGCACTCCGTCATGAGTCGTTCAAGTCGGATGCGGAAGCCCCGACGGAAATGTTGCGCTTGGGCATAGCGCGTCGCCTTCATATCCAGATCCGCCTCTAGCTTGTGGCGGACGGTAGCGCTGAACGCGTGTGGCCGTTTCTGCAGATCCTGCGCGTGCACGGCCGTTGCCTCCGCAAAGGTCGTTGCCGCCCATGCGAACGCATCCTCTATGTCCGGTACATCAAGTTCGACCAACTTGGCTCCCAATTCGCGCAGGATTGACAACGATCGCTCCACGATATCCAGCACATCGGGGCGTCCTTCAAAAAAGAATCGGCGCACGATGCCTACCCGCACACCGTTAAGCGAGTGGTTGCCTGGATCAAAATCCGCAGGCGGGGGCGCGTGAACCGAATACGGATCGTCTGCATCGAACCCGGCAATTGCGCTCAACACACACGCCGAGTCCGCGACGCTGCGCGTCAGACAGCCCACATGATCCATCGACCAGACCAGGGGCAACACACCGGCTTTGCTAACCATGCCGAAAGTCGGTTTGTATCCGACGACGCCGCAGCAGTGCGCCGGTTGTCTAACCGAGCACCCGGTATCGGTGCCGAGCGCCGCATACGCCAATCCGGCCGCGACCGCGGCTGCGGAGCCACCGCTGGAGCCACCCGGATCGTGATCCGGCACCCAAGGGTTCGCCACCGCTCCGAAGAACGGGTTGATGCTGTCGGTTCCGTACGCAAGCTCGTCCAGACCCGTCTTACCGAGCAGCACCGCCCCCGCGTCACGCAAACGTTCGACGACGGTCGCGTCGTGATCCGGAATCCAGTGCTCGAACAGTTTGGAACCGCACGTCGTGCGGATGCCGCGTGTCGCGAATACGTCTTTCACCGCGACGGGTATGCCGTGCAACGTTCCACGCGCGTGGCCGCTGCGCAACTCCCGGTCCGCTTGCCGCGCCTGGCGGCGCGCGAGCTTGGCCGTGACGGTGACAAACGCATTGAGCTTGTCATTGAGGTCAGCGATGCGTTCCAGCATGCGCTCCGTAAGTGCGGTGGACGTTACTTCGCCGCGGCGCAATTTTTTGCTGACAGTCGCAATGGTCTCGTAATGCATGCTTGGTCTCCAGTGCAGGAATTCAATTCGTGGTGTCAGGCGGACGGCTGAATGTTCTGGTTGAGACGAAACATATTGGTCGGATCGTAGCGGTTCTTGATCTCTACCAGACGCGCGTGATTCGTACCGTAGGCGGCCAGGACC
>JBFGKR010000157.1:0-5385 GCA_041576575.1 Arenicellales bacterium
GACCGAGAAAAAAGATTATCGATCAAGAAGTTATCTGGTGGCTATGGGTGGACTCGAACCACCGACACCGACATTATGAGTGCCGTGCTCTAACCGCCTGAGCTACATAGCCACGCGCCGCCTCGCTTGTGCGGGCGGGGGATTTTGAGTGCGTTAAAGGAGGTTGTCAATGAAAGGCCTGTCTAGACGTTGAATCGAAAGTACACTACGTCTCCGTCTCGTACGACGTAATCTTTACCCTCTAAACGCATTTTACCGGCCTCCTTCGCGCCCTGTTCGCCGCCGCACGCAAGATAGTCCCGATGATCGATGACCTCCGCGCGGATAAAACCCCTCTCAAAGTCGGTGTGGATGACCCCCGCCGCCCGAGGCGCCGTCGCGCCGGCGCGCACCGTCCACGCGCGGGCTTCTTTGGGCCCGGTGGTGAAGAAAGTCAACAGGCCCAACAGTCTATATCCAGCGCGAATGACGCGATGCAGCCCGGGTTCGTCTTGTCCGAGTTCGACCAGAAACTCCTTTTTTTCACTGTCTTCCAATTCGGCAATCTCGGCTTCACTCTTCGCGCAAATGGGTACGACTTCCGCGTCCTCCGCCTCCGCAATCGCGCGCACGGCATATAAACAGGGATTGTCCTCGAATCCGTTTTCGTCCACGTTGGCGATATACATCGTCGGTTTACCCGTCAAGAGGCACAAAGGTTTAACCAATAACTGCTCCTCTTTGTCCAGAGGGAATGTACGCAGACTGTGCCCCCCGTCTAGGTGCTGGTGAATTCGGTTCAACAACGTAAACAACACGATATGCTGCTTGTCCCCTGCCTTGGAAGCCTTTTCCGCTTTCTCCATCGCCCGATCCACGGTATCGAGATCGGCGAGTATTAGTTCGGTGTTGATGGTGTCGATATCGCGTCGGGGATCGATTTCACTGGAAACGTGCGCGACGTTGCTATCCGCGAAGCAACGCACGACGTGTGCGATAGCGTCGACTTCACGGATGTGCGCTAGAAACTTATTGCCGAGACCCTCGCCACGCGAGGCCCCTGCCACGAGTCCGGCTATGTCGACAAACTCGATAGTGGTCGGAACCGCGCGCTGTGGGAGAGCGATCGCGGCGATTGCGTCCAGACGGGAATCCGGCACGGGTACAATTCCGACGTTCGGCTCTATGGTGCAGAAAGGGTAATTTTCTGCATCGACGGCCGAGTTGGTGAGGGCGTTGAACAAGGTCGATTTGCCCACATTAGGAAGCCCCACGATTCCGCAGCGAAATCCCATGACGATTAAGTATTTAGTCCTCGATCTCGTGGTTTCTGCTGTGCAAGGTGTTCATTGCTAGCTCGAATTCGCCCCGAACGATCGTTGGCAATTCTTTCCGGGCCGCCTGAATGGCTTCATCTATACGAATTTTTTCCTCGGGGGTCGGGTACTGCAGGACGTAGTTCGTCACCAGCCTGCTGGAACCGGGATGTCCGATTCCGATGCGTAAACGTATGAAGTCTTGCGCGTCGAGATGGTCAATGATGTCACGCAGTCCGTTGTGGCCTCCGTGCCCACCCCCCACTTTGATCCGCACCACCCCTGGCGCCAAGTCGAGTTCGTCGTGTGCAATCAATACTTGGTGCAGCGGTATTTTAAAGAACCGCACGAATTCGGCCACCGACGACCCGCTACGATTCATGTACGTCTGCGGTACCAACAGTCGAACCCTATGGCCGTCGACGTTGCCGCCGCCGGTCCAGCCCTCGAATCGTTGCTCGCGTCGCAGTTCGGCCCCCACGTCTCCGGTGATTGCGTTCAAAAACGCGTACCCGGTGTTGTGCCGGGTTCCTGCGTATCGTGACCCGGGGTTACCCAGACCTACTATGGCTAAGATGGGGTCCGCCACAACGCGCGGGCGATCGAAATAAGTTCGCGAACAGCAGGTCCGGCGCGCGTTTTAGGGCAATCGAAACGCTATTCCTTTTCGCTCGGTTCTTCTTCCGCCGTCTCCTCGGGAACCTCGCCTTCCACGGCTTCGAGCTCTTCGACCTCCTCGACCTCTTCAATTTCGGCGACTCTCGGCGCCAATACCGTAGCCACTGCCTGATCCTCGCCGCCATGCGCCAAGGCCACGAGTTCGACGCCCTCCGGGAGCTCGATATCGCTCAACTTCACTGAATCGTGGAGTTCGAGGTGGGATACGTCGACTTCGAGGTATCCGGGCAGCGCGCTGGGTAAACAAGAGATTTCGACGTCGTTTACCAAGTGCGACATAATGCCGCCCTGCATTTTCACCCCAGGGGCGACATCCTCGCCGAGAAAGTGCAACGGCACATTGATGCGGAGTTCTTCAGTTGCACTGACTCGTTGAAAATCGAGATGCAGCACCTGAGGTTTGTACGGATGCATCTGCACGTCTCGGAGTATCGCCTGATCTTCTCCATCTGCGGTCTTGATGGTGATGATCGCGGAGTGAAACGATTCAACCTCGAGCTTGTGCAAGACCTCCAGGTGATCGAGCAAGAGATTTTTGTTGTTCTGGCCGGCACCGTATATTACAGCGGGCACCTTTCCACTGCGCCGGATACGGCGGATTGCACTGGTGCCGGTCTGGTCGCGGACATCCGCGTTCAATTCAAAAGCTGTGCTCATTAGTCGTTCTCCTGCTCAAAAGCGTCGTGTGCATCGTTACTCCAAAAACAGCGAACTCACCGAGTCCCCGTCGGCGATGCGCCGTATCGCCTCGCCCAGTAATTCGGAAATACTGAGCTGCCGAATCTTGGTGCATTTTTTCGCCTGATCGTTTAGCGGTATCGTATCCGTGACCACAACCTCGTCCAACTGAGAATCCGCTATGCGCGATACCGCGGACCCGGACAGCACTGCGTGAGTGCTGTAAGCCAGAACGCGGGTAGCGCCGGCATCTTTCAGGGCCCCGGCGGCCTCACACAGTGTGTTGGCAGTATCGACCATATCGTCCAGCAGCACGCAGACCCGCCCTTCGACCTCGCCGATGATATGCATGACTTTGGCCTCGTTCGCCTTCGGTCGGCGCTTGTCGATAATTGCAAGATCGGCGCCGAGATGTTTGGCCATCGCTCTCGCCCGCACCACACCGCCCACGTCCGGCGATACGACCAATAGGTCCTCGGGTCCGTGGTTCTCGTGTTTCCACAATTCCCCCCAAAGAACCGGAGAGGCGTAGATATTGTCTGCGGGTATATCGAAAAAACCTTGTATCTGGTCGGCGTGCAGATCCATGGTCAACACACGGTCAGCGCCGGAGGTGCAGATCATGCTCGCTACCAGTTTCGCCGTTATCGCGACACGCGCCGTGCGCGGCCGACGGTCCTGACGGGCGTAGCCAAAATACGGTATCACCGCAGTCACGCGTTGGGCCGAAGCTCGATTCATGGCGTCGATCAGCACCAACAATTCCATTAAATTGTCGTTGCTGGGGGCGCAGGTTGGCTGGATGATAAAAACGTCCCGCTCACGAACGTTTTCCATCACTTCCACCATCACTTCGCCGTCGCTGAAGCGGCCCACTTGCGCTTTTCCCAGGGGCACGCCGAGATAACGCGCGACTTTTTGCGCCAGCTCCGGATTGGCGTTACCGGTGAATAGGGCTAGATTTTCGCTCGGCACTTGGTCTACTCGGTCTTTCATAGTGTGGCTGGGGTGGCAGGATTCGAACCTGCGAATGCCGGAATCAAAATCCGGTGCCTTACCGCTTGGCTACACCCCAGTCGTCAGGGGTAGTGAATGTGTCTACGACTCCAGGAGCGGGTGTGTATCGATTCCCTGGGCTATAAAACCTTGGTAAGCAGACGGTCTCTGCTCCAGTATCCTGCGTCCCTCTGCCTCA
The DNA here is from genome assembly GCA_041576575.1 of Arenicellales bacterium. GTDB lineage: Bacteria > Pseudomonadota > Gammaproteobacteria > Arenicellales > JAANXG01 > CALZGZ01. The sequence continues at coordinate 3,847 of JBFGKR010000157.1, forward strand.
CTCTCGACCGGTAGAAACACCGAGGACCCCGTCCCGGTCATCCGCGCAGCGCCGTATGCACCGAGCCATCGCAGTGCGTTATCGACTTCCGGGTAAATCCCCCTAACCAACGCCTCCAGGTCATTCCGACCCCTGCCTGCGAGAAAGTCGCGTATTGTGATCGGGCGAGTATCGACTGTCAATTTGTGGCGCGCAAATACACTAGCGGTGGAGACCGTGACTGGCGGCGCGACTACGACGTACCAGCGCTGCGGGAGGTTCAGCGGCGTCAGTTTCTCGCCCACGCCTTCGGCCCAAGCCGTCCGGCCGCGCAAGAATACCGGTACGTCCGCGCCCATTTGCAGCCCCAGTGCGCACAGCTCGGCGACCGAGAGACCGAGGTTCCAGAGCCGATTGAGCGCGATCAATGTAGTCGCGGCATCCGAACTGCCGCCCCCCAACCCTCCGCCGATGGGCACGCGCTTGGTGATGCGGATGTCGGCACCCAGCGTGGTTCCGGACGCCTCTCTCAGCAGCCGGCCGGCGCGAACGCAAATATCCTCTTCCGCCGCAACGCCAGCATTTCCATAACGCACCACATTGCCGTCTCGGCGCACGGTGAAGGCCAAGTCGTCGCCGTAGTCGAGAAGCTGGAAAACGGTCTGCAAGTCATGGTAGCCGTCCTCGCGCCTGCCGATAACATGAAGAAACAAGTTCAGTTTCGCCGGAGCGGGCCAGGATCGGCGGGGAGACGAACATCCATCCCTGACGCGCGTCAGGAATCTTTCAGAGACCATGCTTTTATGACCAGCCGGACTTCTACGCGTTCGTTCTCGCCGAGTTCATCGCGGGCGGGATAAATTGAGTCGGGCGCCTCCAACGCCGTCAGGAATACCTTGCGCGGCAACTCCACCGCGTCGTAAAAGCGGTATTCCATGAAACGTACCTCCCAGCCGGATTGACGGAGCTCGGACAAACGGCCCCAAGGATCGATCACCGACTCGAAGGGCTCTCCGGACGCCGGCAGACCGAGTATCCAAAACTTCATGGCGCCGAAAGGAACGCGCCATCCCGCGACTCGGTAGAGAAGCTGTTCCGCATTGTCGGCGTGGTACGTCTCGTCTTTGTTGTTTCTGAGCTCTGCGCCGTTCAAGGTCTCAGAGAGGACGACGCGACCGCCGCCCAACGGCCCATACAAGTTGATGCTGTGGTCGTCGCCGTGCCGTTCCCAGATGATGGTGGCGTGGCCGCCTTGCTCGTGCGTGCGCACACCCAATTTTCCGTTTATTTTCCACTGGTTCAGGGTGCGGGTGTTCGCCAGCCGAACGCGCCACGCGGCTTCCGGATCGACTGCGGGGGGCCGTGACGGCGTAACCGCACACGCGGTGAGCGCCACCACCGCCGCTATACGCAACGGCGGCCAGGAGCGAAGCCGTGTCACTGTTTCAATTTTTCGATGGTGGTGAGCAGGACATCGTTGTCCGGGGACTTTTTCAGCGCCCGTTTCCACACTTTTTCGGCACGGGTCCTTTCTCCAATGACCCACAAAACCTCCCCTAA
>JBFGKR010000158.1:0-5369 GCA_041576575.1 Arenicellales bacterium
GTGCGCCTACCCTTTCTGATCAATGCTCCGACCGCGTACTACTTGCCGGTTTCGGCCGGTTGGGACTGAGTGATATTGCCCCAGGTAGCGGGATCGAACCAGTTGAACCCGCCCGTCGCGGACATGTCGGCGCCCGGTACGCTGTACGCCGCGGGATTCATCCACTGCAGGTACGTCATCGGATTCATGAACACGGCGTAGTTTGCCGGATTCAACCCCTGAAAGTACTGCGTCGGCTCCATGACATGGGCATAGGCGCCCGGATTCATCCAGTAGATGTAATTCGCCGGGTTCATGAACGCACCGTAAGAGGCGGGGTTCATCCAAGCCATCCAGTTGTTGGGATTCATGAACTGCATGTAGAACTGCGGCGTCATGAACTGCGCGTAGGTAGCGGGATTGCTGAACGCGCGGTGGGCCGCGTTGTGGGTCGCGGGATCGAAAAAGATCGCCCAACCGGCTGGATGGGCCGGATTGAACTGCATCGGGGTCGTCGTTGCAGCCGTGCTGCCTCCCCACGTCGACGGATCGAACCAGTTGATGGATCCGGTGCCACCTTGATAGCCGAACATATTGGTCCAGCTGCTGGGATCAAGGGGATTGGGTGCGGCCGTCGGCTGTTGCTGCGTCTGCGCGGCCTCCTCGGCGGCGTGCGCCGGTGTGAGGGTGCTTACCAGCGCGAACAAAAACGCGACGAGAGTGGACTTAAACATGTTTCATATCCTCCGTATTGAGTTATGAGCCTTCGTAAAGTTGAAAATATTAATATATAAGGAAGGTCTAATATAGCACGTTCCCAAATCAAAGCCACCCCCTTGCCCCGTGACAATGGAGATAAGAACTTGCCCCCACAGAGAGATACGGCATACACTTGGATATATCACTTTTGGGATAGTCTACAAGCAGAGGGCCTGATATTGATTAACAAAATGTGGTGGGGTGCAATCTCTCTGGCCTCGCTGGGGCTGGCGGCCTCGGGCTGGATCCTGGTCGGCGACGGCGTGAATTCCACATCCATTGTGCCGCCGTCGGTACAAGCGGCGGTCTCGTCGAAGGCAGATTCACGGCCTGCGAAAGACACCGCGCAGCCGCCCGTAAAGCTCGTCCGAGCGGTGGATACAGAGTCTGTGCGTCCCGCGCGCCCCGAGGCCGTTTCGCGGCGCGACGGCGTCGTTTCCGCAGAGGCCGAGGCGACTACGGAAGTAGAACAGCGTGAACGCGCCGCCGTCGTCCTGCGCCGGGCCACTCTCTCCGATACCGGTCCTGCGGGCCCGGCGGAGGCATGTTTTCAGAAGGTCAAAACCGTATTTTGTCCGTTCATCGCGAACATGCCCTTCGTTCGCGACGTAGCCGCGCAGATGGCAATGTGGGGGAATTTCGATTGTCCCGTTAGCGTCGCGGCTCCCACGATCTAAAACAAGGATTCGCGCGCGTCGTCTGGCGTCGCCGTGCCCCTGAGGGCGGTGGCAACAACGCCGCCGCCAGCGTCGGCTAGTCCGACGCTCCGCCGTCGGTTTCCTCCACCAGACTCCGTATACGGTTGACGATCTCCGGATTGTCCCATTCGAGCGCTCCGTGCATCACATACATGACTCGACCGCGACGGTCCAGGATGAAAGACGCCGGCAAGCCCTTGAGAGGCCAGTAACGTGATGCGTCCATGTGCTGGTCCAGCAACACTGTGAACGTGAGTGACGGCGAGGTGGTCATCATGAACTTGGTGATGGCGTAAGGATCTTCATTTACCGCAATTGCGAGGACAGCAAAATCGTCGCCCTTGAGCTTTTCCCAGGCGCGTTGTAGAGAGGGCATCTCCGCCCGGCAGGGAGGGCACCAGGTCGCCCAGAAATTTATCAATACGATCTTTCCCTTGAATTCCTTCAGTCGATATCGTTGTCCCCGCAAATCGTAGAGCGTGAAGCCCGGGGCGTCGGGGCGGCTTTCCAGTTCTTTCCAGGCGGTCGACGCGTTCGTCGGTACGAGAACGGAAACAAATCCGACAATGAGCCCTACCAATAGTGCCGTCGTCCGAACCATGATTCCTAATCCGTCGGTGAGCGTAGATCAAATCCGCAGACACGGCCTGGAGTGTCATCCCAATCGTGCCGCAGATGATTTAAAGATTAGCGCATTCATGGTCGTAACAACAGCCTTCAATATTGCCGCCACAGTCCTGCGCCGCGACGTTCTGGAGACGATTTCGCTTGATCGACCTGTGCAGCGCAGCGAGGCCCCGCGGGAACGTAACAATACATATGCCGCGCCGCCGCCTTGTCGGCCCCGGATACCCGGGGATTACCGGCCGCGCAAGCCGGGCCAAACCGCCTTGGTGCAATTCGCACGCGAAGGTTTATGATAGAGCCCGACGCCGGCGACGCCGTCTTCGGTCTTCAGAGAGCGTCGCCGCCAGTGACGAATACGTGATAGCAGGGTGGTCTGTCAATGCGAGAGAAACAATTTTCTACGATTCAGGGGATGCTGGCCGATGTGGGCATCCGGGAAACGAATGATGGTGGTTGTTCCGGTCCCGACGAATGGTTCGATGGTGGCCGCACAGCGACGCTGGATTGCCTGAATCCCGCAACCGGCGAACCCATCGCGTCGGTCTGGTGCGCCAACGGCGCCGATTATGAACAAATAGTGGGAAGCGCGCGGGAGGCGTCTCTTGCGTGGCGCGTGGTGCCTGCCCCGAAGCGTGGCGAGGTTGTCAGGAAACTGGGAAACGCCCTCCGCCAATATAAAAATCAGTTGGGTACGCTGGTGGCGCTGGAGACCGGGAAGATCAAGCAAGAGGGAGACGGAGAGGTCCAGGAAATGATTGATATTGCCGATTTTGCCGTGGGGCAATCCAGAATGCTTTACGGTAAGACCATGCACTCCGAGCGCCCGAAGCACCGCATGTACGAACAATGGCATCCCTTGGGGGTGGTGGGCGTCATTACGGCTTTCAATTTTCCAGTTGCGGTGTGGGCATGGAACGCCTTGATCGCGGCGGTCACGGGCAACTCCGTGATCTGGAAACCGTCACCGAAAGGGGCATTGAGCGCGATAGCGGTCCAAAACATCTGTAATCGCGTGTTACGCGAGGAGGGCATGCCGGGGATATTCTCCCTGATCGTGGAACGCGGAACGGAGCTGGTCTCCCGCTTGGTCGAAGATCGGCGCGTGGCGTTGATTTCGTTCACCGGTTCCACGAAGGTGGGAAGGAGTGTGGGCGAGGCCGTAGCCGCAAGATTGGGCAAGGTGCTGCTTGAGTTGAGCGGCAACAACGCAGTTATCGTCGACGATTCCGCAGATTTGGATCTAGCAATTCCTGCGATCGTATTCGGTAGCGTCGGCACCGCGGGCCAGCGTTGCACAACCACGAGACGACTGTTCGTTCACCAGGCCAACTACGACGAAGTGATCGCCCGACTTCGGGACGCCTACAGTCAGGTTCGTGTCGGCGATCCTCTCGATCAGAACGTATTGATGGGACCGTTGATCGGCCCAGAGGCCAAGCACCGATTCTTGGATGCCGTGGAGGAACTGCGCCGCTTGGGCGGTGAGGTGCTTTATGGTGGTCAGGGCATCGAGGGTCCCGGATTTTTTGTCACGCCGACGCTAGCGACGGCCGACAACCGTTGGGATCTGGTGCAGCGAGAAACTTTCGGGCCCCTATTGTACGTAATGAAGTTCAGCTCCTTGGAAGAAGCGATAGTCATGAACAATGATGTTGCCCAGGGGTTGTCGTCGTCCTTGTTCACCAACGACTTGCGCCACGCCGAGCTTTTCTTGTCCCACGCCGGCAGCGATTGTGGGATCGCCAACGTCAACATTGGAACTTCCGGAGCGGAAATCGGCGGCGCGTTCGGTGGAGAAAAAGACACGGGCGGTGGCCGAGAGGCGGGCTCCGACGCTTGGCAAGCGTATATGCGCCACCAAACCAACACCATCAACTGGGGCGGCGATCTCCCACTGGCGCAGGGAATTCGCTTCGATCTGCAAAAAGCCGGGGCAACAAAGGACGTCGAAATGCGATGATCGAATTGATCCAGCACGCGGTTTGCGGCGTTGGGGCTTTTGTGCGTCCGTTTTTATAACAACATACTGCCGCGGAATAACGCCGCCAGCGTCTTCCCATCGTTTATTTCGTTGTTTTTCGCCATTGACAGCGCAGTCTCGATCGGAAACCAGTGAATCTCAATGAGTTCGTCTCGGTTGTGTCTGGCCGCGGTCACGTCGAGTTGCTGTGCCAGATAGAGATGGAGGACCTCGTCACAGAATCCGGGTGTCGGCCAAATACTGCCGAGTTCGCGCCAAATCTCGGCCTTGACGCCCGCTTCTTCTTCCAATTCTCGCTTCGCCGTTTCCGAGGGTTTTTCACCGGCGTCGACGGTACCGGCCGGCAGCTCCCAGATCGTCTCTCCGATGGCGTGCCTGTATTGACGTAGCAGACAGATTTCGTTGTGTGCGTTCGCGGCGAGTACGACTGCGCCACCCGGATGGCGTACGATCTCGAGTTCCAGGTGAACGCCCCCCGGCAGTTCAAGTGTCTCCAACCCCAGGGTGATGAGCCGACCGCGGTATATCTCTTTAGCCATCGCGGAATGGGTGCTCATTGCTTGCTTGTACCGGTTTGTTCGGCCACTTCCTTAACGGCCGAATTCAGAGTCTCTTCGTCCGCAAGGTAATAACGTTTAACCGGACTCAGGTCTTGGCTGAATTCGTACACTAACGGAATTCCCGTGGGCACATTCAATTCCATAATGGCCTCGCTGCTCAGATTGTCCAAGTGTTTGATCAACGCGCGCATGCTGTTACCGTGCGCGGAGACGATCGGCGTTCGTCCGGCCTTGAGCAATGGGACCACTTTCTCCTGCCAATACGGCACGACTCGATCCAGGGTATCCTTCAGAGACTCCGAGTCGGGAACCTGCTTCAAGTGTCGATAGCGTGGGTCGTGACTCGGGTGCGTAGGATCGCTCGGGTTCAATGCAGGGGGCCGTACATCATAGCCGCGCCTCCATTTCTTGACCTGTTCTTTACCGTGTCTCTCCACCATCTCCTTCTTGTTGAATCCCTGCAGCGCGCCGTAGTGACGTTCATTCAAACGCCAGTCGGTGTCCACCGGAAGCCACATTCGATCCAGTTCGTCCAGGACCAACCACAGTGTGCGTATGGCGCGCTTGAGATAGGAGGTCAGCGCGATATCGAATTCAAAACCCGCCTGTTTCAGTGTTGTCCCCGCGTTTTGCGCCTCTCTCATGCCTCTCTCAGAGAGGTCTACATCGGTCCATCCGGTAAACAGGTTTTGTGCGTTCCAAGTACTCTGGCCGTGTCGTATCAACACTATTTTCGTCATTAGTTTTCCTCGAATTAGAGATAAC
>JBFGKR010000159.1:0-5356 GCA_041576575.1 Arenicellales bacterium
GAAATCTTTACGGTATGGACACCTATGTCGACCGCATGCTGAGGGAAGATGACGACATTACGTTTAACGCGGGTACGCATACCCAAGTGGTGCGCTTGGCCTACGACGATTTCGAACGTCTGGTACGACCCAAGATTGCCGCTTTTTCCGTTAAGGAATAGGTAACGGGCAACGACGAGCCTCCACACCTTATGGTCGTCTCCAATTCGCGGGGGTTGATTGAAAACTTGCAGCGACCGGAGTTGTTCGATCATGTGGTGATCGAATTCCATCTCATAGAGACGCACATCTCTTTCCTTCTCCTCACGGGCGACTTCGCGTACAAGATCAAAAAGCCCGTGAACCTGGGGTTCGTCGATTTCACGACGCTGGCGAAACGTAAATTTTTCTGCGAGGAAGAACTGCGCCTCAATCGACGCATGACGCCGGAACTGTATGTCGGTGTAGTAGCCGTTACCGGTACCCACGAGCACCCGCACATAGGCGGGGCGGACGAAATCATTGAGTACGCAGTCAAGATGCGCCAATTTAGCGAAGCGGATCGTCTCGATCACATGGTCAGAGCGGATCGCATCACGCCCGAACATATAGATGAACTCGCGGAACACGTGGCCGAATTTCATCACCACGCGGCGGTGGCTACGCCGGGTTCCGGATATTCTACCGCTGACCAGGTAAGAGCACGGGCAATGGATAACTTTCCGCACATTCGGCCCTGTGTCGGCGGCGCTGAATCGGAAATGTTGGATCAACTGCAGCAGTGGACTCGATCCGCGGCAACGGAATTGACGCCGGCGTTTAACACCAGGCTCGCGGAAGGGCGCGTTCGGGAATGTCACGGCGATATGCATCTGGCAAACATGGTGCTTTTCGATGGATGTGTGCACCTGTTCGATTGCCTGGAGTTCAACCCGCAGCTGCGGTGGATAGATGTAGCCAGCGACGTCTCGTTTGCCATGATGGATTTGGTTTATCACCAGCACGAAGGCTTCGCGCATCGGCTTTGGAAGCGCTACGTCGAAATCACCGGAGATTATGCGGCGCTGTCGGTGCGGCGCTATTATTTAGCGTATCGCGCGTTGGTCCGCGCAAAGGTGGCGTGCATCCAGGACCAGCAAGGGGGAGCGAAGAATTCGTCGTTGGGGCGAGAAGTAGCCCATCACCTCACCCTTGCGGATTATTTCACGCGAGTCCCCGCGCGTAAGCCTTTAATCATTGCGCACGGGCTGTCTGGCTCCGGAAAGACTTGGCTGAGCGAGCATCTTGTTGAGCGCACGGGGGTTATACACATCCGCTCCGACGTCGAGCGCCGGCGCACAGAACTAGGCGGCGGTGAGCGCTATAGTGCGTCCAATATCGCCCGCGTCTATCGACGCCTGCTTGAGCTCGCGCGACAGGTCCTAGGGTATGGCTATCCGGTCGTAGTGGACGCTACGTTTCTCCGCGCGGAACAGCGAAGGCAGTTTCGTAATCTGGCGCTCGGCCTTGGGATTCCGTTTCACATTCTGCATTGCGAAGCCGTGGGATCGGCACTCCTGCAACGAGTCCGCGCCAGAGCCGAAGCTGAATCCGACGCCTCCGAGGCGACAGAGGCCGTATTGAAAGCACAAATGAATATACAGGAACCGCTGTCCGAAGACGAAATTGCCCTAACAATTTCGGTGGACACCACCAAGACCGTTGATTGGACCCGCCTCATTAAAGCAATAGAGCTCGACGCACTCCAATTTCCTACAACGCAGTCCTGAGTTCGCCCTTTAATATTCCCGCGACGATCTATAGTATGCCCAGGGTGCTTCGCCGCGTTCTTCGATCCAGACACCTATTGGCATCCAAATATTGAGACGACTATGGGAGAGTTCACGCAACAAGCGACTGTAGAGCCGACACCGGCCATTTTGAAAAATCCAGTCCGCCGGTACTGGTTGGCGACGCGGCCCCCCTTTCTCACGGTTACCTTGGCTGGGATACTGATTGGAATTGCCCATGCGAGTTATCGTGGCGCATCAATACATTGGCGCCTCGCCCTGCTTACGCTGATCGGGGCAGTCTGTATTCACGCCGCGATCAACGTCTTGAATGACTACTACGATGAGATCAACGGTACGGACAGAAACAACCACGATCGTATCTATCCTTTCACGGGGGGCAGCCGGTTCATTCAGAATGGGGTGTTATCCAAACGCCAAACCTTGAACTTCGGGTTGCTATTACTATCCACAGGCATCACCGTCGGGATTGCGCTGAGTTACGTCACAGACTCGAGGTTGATCGCCTTTGGGTTGAGCGGCGTATTCGTAGGTTGGGCCTACTCGGCTCCACCATTCAAACTGAACAGCCGCGGTTTGGGTGAGTTGTGCGTCGCGCTGGGGTTCGGCATTCTCATCCCGACGGGCGCGGATTTCGTACAGCGCGAGTCTTGGGACTGGTCGTCGCTACTCGTATGTCTGCCCTACGGATTACTGGTAACCAATATTCTCTACATCAATCAGTTCCCAGATAGGTTGGCCGATCGCAACGCCGGTAAGCATCACTGGGTCGTACGTTTGGGTCCGGAACGAGGAAAATGGATTTACGTTTTCAACGTTGTCGCCGCCGGACTGATCCTGCTTTCCGCGATTGCGTTCGAGCACGTCCCAGATTTGGCGCTGACATCATTGATCCCTTTGCTGATCGTAATGCACGCGGCGTGGTTTTTGATTCGAAACGCCAGCCAGCCGGCACGGCTCGTGGCGCCCATCAAACTCACTATCGCCGGCGCCCTCGCCCACGGTCTGGCGCTCGCGGCGGTGTTGGGCTTCGCCGGGCCGACATCTTGAATCTTCTTAGGTGGAAAGCAAGTGAGACACGTTAGTGGTGCGCTGCAACCTGTTGGAGTCCAGGCGCCCCACGGTCACTCCCATCAGCGCCAGCGCGGAAAACACCGCGTCTCGTACCGCGTCGCTCAATTGAACTTTCTTTCCGACCGCCATATATCGGTGTCGATCTAACTCGACCGATTGAATAGGTGCATCGTGCTGCATGCCTCGCAGCACCGCCGTAACTGCCGACCCGATTTGTTTGTCCGCCGCGTCGAAAAAATACAAGCGCTCGAGGCGCGCGCAGTAAATCGCACCGCCGGAATCCAGCCGAATTACGATATTCGCTTCGTAGACTCGCTCTTCATCCGTCGTAGCCCTGCGAATATCATCGACGGAAGTGGAAGTGACGCTCAATATTACAACACCTTAGTATATGATTGTGTCCGCGACCGTAACTTACACGGACAAGAAACATATCATAACGATGGATATCTTAACGGAAATTCTTCGCCTAATTCGCACGGTAAACGACGAGTTTTCTCTGCCCCGGATACGACGAATCTACGTGCCTCCGGTGCGAAAAGACAAGCAACACGCCGATTTCGGCCTGGTGCTCCTCGACGATCGCAGCGCCGGATTGTTCTACGTACCGGACAACGGCCCGCTGCATCGCTTGAATCGGGTAGAAACGGACTCATTTGTTGGATTGAGCGCCTGGCACCTGGCGCGCGAGCTGACGTCCACTGATTTGGGACGTAGGGCAATCGCGTTTGGAACCGCAAGTGCGATTACCCAACATTTTTTTGATCGCGCCGGCTATGTGCCTGGCGATTACGTGGACATGGACTATACGCTGGACGATCACGTGGGTATGGTGGGCCTATTTCCCACCATCGTCGATCGTTTTCGCGCGCGCGGCATTCGTCTGACCGTTATCGAGAAACGCATCGACTTCGTTCAGACCGACACAAATTTTACCGTTACGCTGGATCCCACGCGCCTGGGTTCCTGTAACAAGATTCTTTGCACTGCAGCGACTCTGCTCAACGGTACGATAGATGAGATCTTGAGTCACTGCAGCAAGGCCCAATGGATTTCGGTCATCGGCCCGTCTGCCGGTTGCTTTCCTGATCCCTTGTTCGCACACGGTGTGCGGGCAGTTGGGGCGACCAGAATTACGGATCCGGATACCCTGCTGGAGCGCATGCAAGCCGGCGACACCTGGCGGGAGAGCGTAAAGAAATACACCCTGGTGGTCGAGCAGTATCCCGGTATTAAAAAACTGCTGCAACGGGTACGTCGACGGTCTATAGATGTATGATTTGATTATGGTTCCACGGCGTCCGACGTCCCCCGTGCGCGGTAACGCGGTACGAAGAGGGATTGACGACTCAATTAGCGATGGCGGAGAATTCCCTCCGACGCCTAAAGCGACCACCGAATCCTTCGCCAATCCGGAGGATTCTCGGCGCCATGGATCAACATGGCCTGATGTTCTCTGCTTAATCGGAAGATTTATGACCATGCGGGGTCTTTCTCGGCGCCCACTTGCACTTGCCGGACAACGATTCGGCTACAATTTAAGATATCAAGATCTGCATAGGCAAATGTGATGCGTGACAAGCTACGGCTGTTGTTGGCAATTGTCGGTGTCATTGCGGCGCCGAGCGGGCACGCGCTTCTATTCACGTGTCAAAACATACCCTTGGAGGGAACCAAAACGCTGCAGATAGACGGATCCTATCTATTCAAGATTCGGATCGTTCAAAATATCCCCGACAACGAGGAAATTCGCATTTCGAATTTTTTTACGTCGAAAACCACGCAGATCTCATTCGCGCGGATAGAAGGTTCACCGGACTATTTTAGGGTGACCACGAACAACCATCCGAAAAAACTGGCCTACCTGCTGGCGTGGGTCAGCAATCGAGAACGAGACGGAACATGTGCCATCGAACTACAGGGCTATAGCAACGGAAATGTGACCCGGGAATTCCTCCAGATATTAGCCATATATCCGGAGGGAACATTGGCGGTCGGGTTACCCAATAAAACGGATCGTCAAGGATTGATTCTGCTCGCCACCGATGGTGGTATCTGATTTTTCGACGGAGCGCATCGGGCCACACGTTTTTCGGAGGAATTGCCCTACGCATCAGTCTCCCACCCCTTTTAGCGGACTGATTTTGACGATCAGTATCGCCGCAAGCGGCACAAAGAATCCGATCGCAGTGACCGTTATCAGCAGCGGACCCAGGGCGCTGTAATCAGCGGCCACGATCACCAAACCGGCGCTATCCCTAACCTCTCGAGATACGGTAAACAGCTGATTGAGATACTTGGTGGAAAGTTGGCTCAACGACAGCGCCAAATTCGTAAAAGAAGCCATTATTGCAAAGAAAGTCGCTTTCAGATCGGAGGGGGCGGAATTAGCGATCCAAGCCAGCATCGGAATCATGGCGATTTGTCCAAGTGGCGACTCCAAAGCGGTGTCGACCAGGGCAATGAAACGTGCGTCGACCACGCCCCGAGTATGACTGGAAGTCCATTCGTGC
>JBFGKR010000160.1:0-5330 GCA_041576575.1 Arenicellales bacterium
AAACGGCCATGCCTGCCAAGACCTCCAGGTACCGGAGCCCGCGGCTGTGTCCCGGGTGCGTCGATGTCTGAACTGGAACCAGCGTGGCGTCACCTCGGTCCACGGTGGTGCAGCGTAAACGGGTTGACGCGCATTGCGTGCCCATCGAAAATGGCGAGCACAGCGGATTTGCGCAGAGAATCCGCACAACCATTGACCAACAATGGTTCGCCGCGGGGTGAAGGCGGTGATCCGAACGTCCATGCGACCCGTATCGCGTGGGCCCGTGACCGCCCGGCATACATACCGTACTAGTGACCGGCAATGTACCGACTACTTCGAAATTTCACGATCACCGCCACCAGCGCCTTCGTACTGACGGCGGCGGTCAGCTACTTGGTGCATCAACGCTTGCTCCGGGAGCAATATCACGCTGTCGGTGAAGAGCGAAACGTCGTTTTGGTGAAGATCCTGGGCAATTCCCTGGGTCGGGTTTACGAGGAGCTGCTCGATCCGACGTATTCCGGAGATGACGCTAGGCGACGGCGCAACCTCACGCTGCTGGCGCAGAAGATTAAGGAGCACCTCTCGGGCACCGATATCACCAATCTGAAGTTGTGGGACGCCGAGGGAAATATGGTCTTCTCGAGCCAGGAACCCACGTCTCCCGGGCACGACGTTTTGTCGGACCGAGTTCGTCTTGCGCTAACCGGTGAGACAATCAGCGAATGGGTCGAGGGCGAGCGCAACGGCGGATCGGACCACTCTGCGAAAAATGTGCTGGAGACTTACGTGCCGCTGTGGCTGACCAGCGACGCGGAGCCGACTGGGGTCATGGAAGTATACAGCGACATCACGCCGATGATTCAGGCGATACGGCGGGAGGGCGTCGTCCTCGCCGTGATCCAGACGGCGGTGTTGATCGCGCTTTATTTCGTTTTGTTCCTGATTGTTAGGCACGCCGATCGAGTTATACGGCAGCAGCACCACGATGGCGAGCGATACGTCACAAAACTGAACGAGGCCAAGGAAGCAGCCGAGGCCGGTGCGCGGGCGAAATCCGAGTTTCTCGCCAACATGAGCCACGAAATTCGCACACCATTGAACGCCATGATCGGCTACACCGACCTGCTGCGACGCGCGAAGCTGGGTGAGAAAGAGCGCAAATACGTCGACACCGTGAATGACAGCGGACGCGCGCTGCTGGCGCTGATCGACGACATCCTCAGCCTTTCCAAGATTGACGCAGACGAGCTCGACACTGAGGAATCGGAGTTCGATATTCGGGATGTCGTTGAGGGTGTCGTCGAGATGCTCGCTAACGAGGCGAACAGCAAGGGTCTCGAGCTTCGCGCCCGTTTCCACATGCAACGCACCGTCGTCGTTGGCGACGCCGATCGACTACGTCACGTGCTCGTCAACTTGGTGGGTAACGCGATCAAGTTCACGGACCGCGGCGCCGTAACCGTTGGCGTCACTCAGGAGCGGGCGGACCACAATCACTCGACGGTGCGATTCGAAGTACAGGACACCGGCATCGGTATCGCGCCACAGCATCGGGAACGATTGTTTCAACCGTTCAGCCAAATCGATGCCTCGTCGATGCGTGCTCACGGCGGCACCGGACTGGGGCTGGTAATATCAAAGCGGCTGACCGAGCTCATGGGCGGCAGCATTGGCGTAGAAAGCGAACCGGGCAGGGGCTCGACGTTCTGGTTCAGACTACCGTTTGCACAATCTGCGCCGATTGCGGACCGTGCGCTCGGCGGGCATCCAACGCGAGACGGCAACCACCGCCGCAGTCGGCCGCGCCGCTCCGCCGCGGAGCGGGCGGCGGTACAGGTGCTGGTTGCGGAGGACAATCCAGTCGGCCGGGAATTGATTTGCGAGATGGTCGCGGGCCTGGGTTACACAGTCAGCGCCGTCGCCGACGGCGACAAGGTCGTGGATGCAATGACGCGCGAACCCGCCGACATTCTGCTACTGGACTGCCAGATGCCGGGCATGGACGGATACGAGGTGGCCCGTCTGCTGCGACGACGCTTTGGCCCCGACGAGTTGGTGATCATCGCGGTGAGCGCGGATGTGAGCCGCGGCGTGCGCCAGCGTTGCCTGGACGCGGGGATGGACGATTACCTGAGCAAGCCGTTGTTGATCGCAGACCTCGCGATAATGCTGGACACTTGGCTGACAAGAATCTTCGACACTCCGCCACGGGGGAGGCATTCTAAGGTCTCGGCGCCGGATCACCACGTGCCCTGGCCATTCCAGGACGTTTTCCCCGACGGGACGATGGTGCCGCTCGACCGCGAGCGCGCGATGCGGCTGTTGGCCATCTTTCTCGAAGATTCGCAAAAACGGCTCAATGAAATCCGCCGCAGCCTGCGCGCCGGACAATGGCAGCAGGCGGCGCGAACGGCCCACTCCTTGAAAGGAGGCTGTCAACAAATCGGCGCCGAAGAAATGGTGGCCCATTGCCAAGTGTTGTGCGGCGAGGGCGACAGTAGCGCGAGCGAACGCGAGGCCGCGATCAGCGGTCTGGCGGCGGAACTGGAGCGACTAAGATACTGGTTGGACCAACGCTCGGCGTCGCAACCAACCCGGGCCACAGGACCCATGCGCTAGCGATGTCACGAGCGGCAGCACGCAAAGTGTACTGCCAGCGTGACCGCCCGGCCGCAAAATCGGTCCAGACACCTTACGCCAACGGCCCGTCGTCAAAGTTCTTCTAATAAGACAAGATCCAATCCACCACCACCGGCGCATGTGCATCCTTGACGTGTTGCATATGGTGTGGCGACTCATACGGGCCGGAACTTTCTTTACTCAATTTGTATGTCAGAAGCTCGAAGGCCCATTTGTGACAACGCCGCCTGGACGCCACTTCTTTGAAAGAGGGTCCGCGAAGTCTGGTATCGACTTGATGGCATTCGAGACATTCATATCCCTGTTCATCGATCATTGCCATGACTTTCTGCGTCTTTTGGGCTTGAATAGCAGGCGCTACCGCCGGCCGGCAAGCTCCGGGAACCAGCGTGATACTGCCGTCCGCTTCTGGCGTGACGCCCCATCCAAGAGGTTCCAGCAAACTGCGTAATTGTTTTACATCCACAGGTTGCGCAGTTACCGTCTCAGCAATATTTTGCGCTAACGTGCTGTCTTTCTCGATGCTCTCCGCAGCGATGAGTCTCCCAGAAAAAACGGCTAAGCTCATTACCATTGCGATAAGCGCAGCGGCAGAAGCCTTGCATAATCCACTCGTTTCCATAATTCCTCCTGGTTTGAAACGCTCGATATTGAGGTCCGCGGTCTGCAGGCGTCTTCCCAACCTGCGTTGCACAGAGCGGAAGGATAAACCACGCAGTTGATCATTAGAGGTCCGCACACGGAGGCGTCCGCCCTCGGTTGTGCACGTCGAGAAGAATGTCTCGGGTCGATTCGCGATCAATTTCTTGGAGGAGCTTCCTTAGCTTCGGACGTAACCAGGATGGACTGTTGCGACTCGTTGCCGTCAGGAAGCGGTAAGACGGACGTGTCTTCAGCGGCATCGCTTCATGGAGTAGAAAGCTAGGTTGATGCCGAACCGCCGTGGTCAGCGCCGGACGGATCCGGGGGCGAAGCGGGTCTCGTTTCCGGCGGGTCGGCGCGTCGGCCGAGGCGAGCGGAAGTCCGCTTTGCGTTCGTGCTACTTTGCGCGCTTTGGGCGGAGGCGGACTGGGGCGTATGGAACCTTGTCATCTCGAGAGCACGGTCTAATCTCAATATATATTTGCGCACGTCCCCCATTGTACGCATGCAGCGTCGAGATACGGCATCGCGCACTGCAATTCACGTTTTTCATACATTTATTTTAGGGAGGTTTTCATGGCTACTGCTCCAGCAGGTATTTTGGCCTCGGCTATAACAATCTCGATTTTTCCATTGCTGACGGTGGCGGACCCACCACGCGGCGGGGAGACTATTCGGCTCCCAGGAGTGGAAATATCGGAAGAGGGCATAAAGCTGCCGGGTGTAACGGTGGATGAAAACGGCGTAAGAATGCCCGGTGTCGTTATAGACGGCGGTGGAGTCGTAGTACCGGGCGTAGTCGTAGACGATCAAGCGGAGCGCGGCGGCTCCGTATCCGGAAAGCGATTCGTTGCCCGCGATCTGCGCGGCCACGATTTCAGCGGTCAGAACCTTGCCGGTGCGGTGTTCAGTGGCTCCGACCTGCGCAGCGCCAGTTTCACCAACGCGAACCTGGAGGGGGCGATATTTACCGGCTGCGACCTGCGGGGTGCGCGTCTGTCCGGCGCGAACCTGAAGGGGGCCAAGTTCAAGGGCGACGACTTGCGCGGTGCGGCCTTACGCAACGCGTGCCTGGTCAACGCCAAGATCGTCGGCAACGATCTGGACAACGTGGATTTTACGGGTGCGGTATTGGTGGGCGCAAAGCTCGTGGGTAACGATATGGGCGGTGCTACGACCTCCGGGGCGATTTTTGATGGACCAGCCACTTGTTCAATGCAAGTCTCCATGGCGCGCCCGTCGGTGACCTCCGCTCGGGATATCAAAAATGCTCTATCCGCGTCTCGGGGAAAAGTCGACCTTACCGTAAACTTCGCTTACGACACGGACGAGATCAAATCCGAAGGCCATGTTCAGATTATGGAAATTGCAGATGCCTTGAAGTCTCCGGAACTTGACGGCACACGCATACGCATCGAAGGCCATACCGACAGCAACGGCGAACACGACTACAACATGGACCTGTCGTATCGCCGGGCGATTACGGTGATGCGGACGCTGGCGGAAAATTACGAGATTCCTGGAAGCAGGTTCGAAGTCAAAGGATACGGAGAAGGCCAGCCGATCGCTTCCAACGACACCGACGAAGGTCGTGCCTTGAACCGCCGCGTAACGCTGGTCAACATCGGCAACTGACGATTCCGCCAGAGAATCAAGCGAAGCTCTAAAATTTGGTCTTTTTGCAGCGATTCCTCGCCGCTTCGATATCACAACCTGACTGCTGCATTACATGGGTGAGAAGAGGGAGTACTGAGTCAACGGAGCTTGCGGACTTTGACCGACGTCCGAGACCACGTCTTGGCATCCAGTTGTGCGCCTAACCGGACGGCGGGTCGATCGCGAAAAGCAAGACGTCCGTTTTACTCACTAAATTAATGGGGCCCGATTGGATTCCGGCCCCATTTTCGTCGCACCGGCGCGGCAACCGGTCGCCCGCTTTCTGGCCATCGCAGACATTCGACCGCGCCATAGACAGCGGCGTCTGGACCGCGGCACGTCGACTGGCCGAGACGCGCTAGACTTGCGCCGCATCGATGCTGCCGCTCGAGGGGCCCCATGCGAGG
>JBFGKR010000161.1:0-5295 GCA_041576575.1 Arenicellales bacterium
GTCAACGAGATACGTTCAGACCGCGGTCGGACGGACGGCGAACGCGGGTCTTCAGCTCGTCGATGCCTTCCCTGCCGGAAGCAAGCGCAGATCGCGCAGCGACATGTACAGCGCACTGAAGAAGCTGTTGTCGTCCAGCTGGTAATATTGAATTTTCATGGTCAAGGCGCTGCCGAAGATGATCGCGCTCAAGGTCAGCAGCGCGCCCAGGGACAACGTGGACATCCCGGTGACGCCCTGACCGATGGTGCAGCCGAAACCGACGATCCCGCCGATGCCCATGAGTATGCCACCGCTGACGTGACGCACCATGTCGGCGCACGAGGTGAACCCCTCGATGCGGAAGTTGCGGGTCGCAAGCGAATGGGCAAAGGAACCGACAACGAGCCCCAACACTGCGGCGATGCCGAAATTGATGGTCGCACCGGTGTAGGTCATGATGTAGTTGACGGTGTTGCCGGTCGGCAGAACGAAAGTCATGGATTCCACGGGCAACGGTTCGAATTCGTCTTTTCCCACCACCCCCGTGACATACCAGCCACCGACGATGACGAAGCCCACGGCCACACCGGCCAGCACGTTGTCGAAACTCCGGCGGAAGCCCGCGTCCTTCAGTGCGAACCAGACCAAGCCGAGCCCGACGAGCAGAGCGAGAACAACGCGCAGCATCGGTGTGGCGTCGACGCCGAACACCCCCGCGACGACCGCCACCAGACTCTGATCTAGTACGTCGTGCTCCTCCAGCTTGATCTGCACCGGCCACAACACTTCGCGGGGTACGAACGCCAACACACCCCGGAACGCGGTGAATGCGGTGATCCCCATGAGGACGACAACCACCAGCGATTTGAGGTTGCCGGCGCCGAATCGAACAAGGCTTCGCTGCGCGCAGCCGGATCCCAGGGTCATTCCGATGCCGAACAACGCGCCACCCACGAGACAGGCCAGCCAGCTGAAATTCGGCGTCAGCGAAATCGCTTGGCCGACCTCGACCGCTCCAGACGCCACCAGTCCCTGGGTTCCCAAGATCGCGATACCGATGGCAAGGAACCACGCCCGCAGTCGTCGCTTGTCGCCCATGTTCACCCAGTCGCTGACCGCGCCCATGGTGCAGAAGTTAGTCTTGTAGGCTATCGCCCCGAACAACACGGCCAAGACGAACGCCCACAGCGCAACGATTTGTACGGTACTGAGCTCCATATTGGTAGCGCCCCCGTGACGATGAATACGATACCACCGGCCTGCGCAATCCTAAGCGCGGCCGATACTGCGGGCAAGTTTACACGAACCCGGGAGACATTTTCTGCGGCGGGGATTTTCCCAAGAGTGGGACGTGCTGCGTGCTTGCGTCCACCAACGATGGCCGTGATTCAAACAACGCGCGCGCCGTCGCCGCAGCTATCTTTCCGTCGCGACCCCATCATTATGCGCAATAAATCACAATGTCGCCGTGCACTATTTGCTTCCGTTTTTTCCCTGAAAAGATTATCTTTTTTGCCAACAGAAAGGCGTATCCGATCCCATTCCGGTTCGTGAACGACGTCCTTTTCGCAATCGGTGTCCGCGATCGAGGACGCATGCGAGGTGCACTATGAACGCAGCGGCTGTAGTGACCGATTTAGCCTACCCCGGGGCCGACCACGACTCAACGTTGCACGTCTTTGTCAGTCACAAGCTGAAGGACCGCAAGCTTGCTAAAATCATCGAAAGCAAGCTCGGTTTTTTGGGCGGAGCAAAGCTCGAGATCTTTCTTTCCGAAAAGATCGAATTCGGCAACGACTGGGACGACGAAGTGCACGCGGCGCTGGAGCGCTCCGATTGGCTGTTCCTGCTGTACACCGACCCGACGGCGGAATGGGACTGGTGTTTGTACGAAACCGGCTATTTCTCCGCCGGCATCAAGGCCGGCAAACACGCGCCCATCTGCCTGCACAGCCCCGACGTAGTACCGCCGAAACCGGTGAAGCGCTGGAAGACGGTCCCCGCCGACGCGGAGAACGTCGTCACTCTATTGAATCAACTCTACGGAGAGCCGCCGCGCAAGGGCGTGCCCCCGATCCGGCCCGACCTTTTGGACCGGTACCGCGACCACCTGATCAACACCGCCGAGGACATCGTCGCTGCGTTCGGGGCAAAGCCGCAGCAGTTTTGGTGGCCAAAGTTCTTTCGCATCACCTTGGAAGGCGATCAAATCGAGGCGCTGCGACGAGACGGGCACATCGCCGAGGACGCGGCGATCACCTCGGACATCGCCTCGTTGCAGCTGTTCAATCTGCACACGGACCGCTGCGCATGGTCGGACATCACCTCGGAATTGACGGCGGAGTCCGGCCATTGGTTAGATGCCCTCGCCCACACCCTGCGCCACGCCGTGCAGAAAAAAGAACCAAATTTTTCCATCCCGCGGTTTTACGCTCCCGGCAACCGCCAGCTCTATCGCCCGGTGGTGTATCGTCTGGACTGCAACTCTAACGACACCGTGTGTTTCAAGATACTGCTGGTAAAGGTCACCGACACGCGTCGGGCTCCGCACGTCGGCGACTTCTGGAACGTTTCGGAACTGTTGCGCATGGCGCAGGATTTTCGCTGGGACGTGATCGACGAGTTTACCGGAGAGGTGCGGCGACTGATGCTGACAAGCGCGGCGGACCCGGCCGTATTATCCGATTGCCTGTATCGGCTCAAGACGTCCGTAGAACGGGTCGAACTCGACGCCATGCAGCGCGGTTACCAAGTCAAAGAGAACGTAAAAAACTTCTTCGAAAGCGAGGAAGACAGAAATACGGTCGACGCTATCAACGACAGATGGCGGGGCGTCCGCGAAAAGATTATGACTGCGGTGGTCGACAACGACCTCGAAAACGCCGGCGCCGGACTGGAAGATATGCGACAGTTGAACAAGGAATTCATGCGCGTGTGCGCAAAGCGGCATTTTGAAATGCTCAGCCGCATGGATTAGCGGGCGATTCACCCGCAATCGCCACGGGCGTGTTCAACAGCGCACCGAGGCGCGCATGCGCACTGTAGAGATCAGGGTACGTGACGGCGCGCGGGCTGTATCGCGGGCCGTCTTTCACGGTTTCGTACGGGGTGCACTCACGTCGCCCGCGATGTCAAGAATTCGTTGATTGCGCGATTGACCTCGGCCGCCGCTTCCATCTGCACCATATGTCCCGCCCCGTCGATGATATCGATGTGGATCGGGGCGGGGAGGCCGCGTCCGTGTTCACAGGGGATGATTTTGTCTTCGCGGCCCCACAGCACGAGAACGCGTTTGCCGAGCGATTCCAATTTGTCTCGAAACAACGCTTGCTGTCGACCGTCGCTGAAAATTTTATCCGCTAGCGTCGTCAGGGCTTCGCGCGCGCCGTCCAGACGTTTGTATTTGAGCGTGTCGTCGGTCAACTTTCGAGTCACCAGCGAGGGGTCCGCAAACAGCAGCTGTAAATAGGGTTTGAGCTCCTTGCGGCTGGCGCTGTGAATGAAACCGCGAATATAGTCGTCGTTGATTTCGGGCCCCAAACCGGCGCTGGCAATCAGAGTGAGCGATTTCGCGCGTTCGGGGTTGTCCACCGCGAACTGCAACGCCACCGCCCCGCCCAGGGAATGGCCGACGATGTGCGCCGCGGCGATCCCGACTGTTTCGAAAAAGGCTTCCACGGACTCCGCCAGAAACTCCACGGTACCCTCCGCTACGTCCTTGCCCGACCCGCCGTGACCCGGTAGATCCAGGGCGTACGCGCATCGGCCGTCCGCCAACGCTTCGTGGTTGAACAACCACGTGTCGAGGTCGCCGCCGAAACCGTGCAACAGCACTACGGTCTGATCGCCCTCTCCTCGCCGCAGGTACCGCAGTCTGAGGCCGCCGCTTTCGATCCATTCGTATCCGGCGCCCTGCGCTTCGTCCTCCTCAGCCGGGGGCGTGAATTCTGCGAGAAACCTCGCGGCGTACGCATCGATGTCTTCGTCGGACACGTCGGCCTCCGCGACAACGCCGAGGAGTCCGGTGACCGGCACGACCTCGTCCGGTTTCACCACCTGTCGACGCAGAACGCCCGACACGTTCGATTCCACGGTGCCGGCGATCTTGTCGGTTTCCACATCCAAGACGTCGTCGCCGCGTTTTATCTCGGCGCCCTCGTCCACCAGCCATGCGATCACCCTGCCCTCCGTCATGGACAGTCCCCACTTCGGCATGGTGATTGGGAGTATTTTTTCAACCATGAGACCCTCCCTTCATGCATTGACCGCGCACCCTCCACCCGACGCGGAGGGTGCGCAGCTCGCTCAAGCTGCGAGGGCGCGCAGCGTTTTTTCGACGTCGCCGACGCTTGGCATGTACGCATCCTCCAGCACGCCCGTGAAAGGCACCGGCGTGTGGGGCGCGGTAACCTGCTTGATGGGACCTTTGAGCGAAGCAAAGGCTTTCTCGGCGACAAGTCCCGCGACATCGGACGCCATGCCGCAGCGCGGGTTGGCTTCGTCCACTACGACCAGCATGCCGGTGTTTTCCACGCTTTCGAGAATCGATTCTTCGTCCAGAGGCGAGGTCGTGCGTGGATCGATCACCTCGCAATTGATCCCATCCGCCGCCACCTTGTCGGCGGCTTCCGCGGCCACCTGAACCATGCGCCCAAACGCAACCACGGTGACATCGCCGCCCTCCCGTACGAAATTGGCCTCACCAAAAGGCACCGTGTAGGGTTCCTCCGGCACTTCTCCTTCGACGCCGTACATCAGTTTGTGCTCACAGAAGATCACGGGATCATTGTCGCGAATGGCTTGAATCAACAGTCCCTTGGCGTCGTAGGGCGAGGCCGGCAACGCCACTTTCAGACCCGGGATATGGGTAAATATCGGATACAAACCCTGGGAATGCTGCGCCGCAGCGCGTAGACCGGCGCCGTACATGGTGCGGATAACAACGGGAGTTTCGGCCTTGCCGCCGAACATGTAGCGAAACTTGGCGGCTTGGTTGAAAATCTGATCAAAACACACGCCGAAGAAATCGATGAACATAAGTTCGGCGACCGGGCGCAAGCCGCAAGTCGCGGCACCCACCGCTGCACCGATAAACGCCGATTCGGTAATCGGCGTATCCATGATGCGATCCCCGTGTTTGGCGTAGAGTCCTTTCGTGACGCCCAACACACCGCCCCACGCGTCTCGCTCTCCGGGACTCCCGGCGCCGCCCACATTATCTTCACCCATGACAATGACGGTCTCGTCGCGGGACATTTCCTGGTCCAGGGCCTCGTTAATCGCCTGCTTGTAGGTTATCTTTCTCGCCATGAC
>JBFGKR010000162.1:0-5272 GCA_041576575.1 Arenicellales bacterium
CCGCTGCTGATGATCGGCATGGTCGCATTTATCGTCAATATCCCCGAAGGACCTCTGGACCCGGCCACCGTACTGCCGGTGCAGATTTTTTTGTGGGCGGACACCCCGGAGAGGGCGTTTGTCGAGCGTACCTCGGCGGCAACGCTGGTCTTGCTCGCTTTCCTGATCGTTATGAACGGCGCCGCGGTCTGGTTGCGTCGAAGGTTTGAGCGACGCTGGTAGCGCTTCGAGCGGGTGAGTTAATATCTATGCTCGCTGAAACACTAGCGGAAATTGTGCAAACTCCCGCCAAAACAACCGAGGTCGCGGGCCCAACCGAGGTCACGCGCGCAGAGCCCGAAACCAGGACCGTTGGACGCGTTACCGTCGACAAGCCGGTCATGACGACGCGCAACGTTGATGTTTATTACGGTGACAAACAAGCCATCAACGATGTCAGCATCGACATTGCCTACAACGACGTCCTTGCGATGATCGGGCCTTCGGGGTGCGGTAAGTCCACATTCCTACGCTGTCTCAATCGAATGAACGACACCATCGAGTCGGCTCGGGTTACTGGAACGATCGAGTTGGAGGGCCACGACGTCTACGACAAGAAGACAGATGTAGTCACGCTCCGCGCCCGGGTGGGCATGGTGTTCCAAAAACCCAACCCGTTTCCCAAGTCGGTGTACGAGAATGTCGCCTACGGTCCGAAGATTCACGGCTTGGCGCGCGATCAAACGGAGCTCGATGAAATTGTAGAAACCAGCCTGCAACGGGCCGGCCTCTGGGACGAAGTGAAGGATCGTCTTGCCCAACCCGGCACCGGTCTCTCGGGGGGGCAGCAACAAAGGCTGTGTATCGCCCGATCGATTGCCGTGAGTCCGGACATTATCCTCATGGACGAACCTTGCTCTGCGCTGGATCCGATCGCGACCGCGCGAATAGAAGAACTGATCGACGAGTTGCGGCAAAACTACTCTATCGTAATCGTCACGCATTCGATGCAACAGGCGGCCCGGGTATCGCAGCGTACCGCGTACTTTCATCTCGGCGACTTGATTGAGGTCGGAGAAACATCAACTATATTCACTAATCCAAGGCACAAATTGACCGAAGACTACCTGACGGGAAGATTCGGTTGATCCGGCGAATTTAAAGGCTCCGCAGCCGTGCGCTGCTGTGAGGACACTCCGTCGTTTATGCCGACGACTTAAACGCCTCTCTGTCGGCGACCCGGTCCGGCGGAAACAGGCACGTAAACGTTGAACCCTTGCCCGGCTCACTGGTTATATGCAAGCGCGCGTTGTGTCGAAGCAGAACGTGTTTGACGATCGCCAGGCCGAGTCCGGTGCCGCCGAGCTCACGCGACCGCGCCATGTCCACCCTGTAGAAGCGCTCCGTCAACCGCGGCAAGTGTTTCGCATCGATTCCCGGCCCGGTGTCCGTCACGGCGAAACTGGCGCCACCGCCGCTATCCACATTCCAACGCATTTGTATGTGTCCCGGTGCAGGGGTGTAACGAACCGCGTTGAAAACAAGATTGGAAAAGGCACTGTAAAGCTGATTGTAATTACCGAGCAGGAACAGAGCATCTTCGATTTCGGCATCGATTTCGTGCTGCCCTCGGCTGAGCTGCACCGCCTCGCTCTCGACCGTGCGGATCAAAGCGGGCGCATCGACGGGGACCGGTGTATCCGAGGGGGTCGTTTCCAGACTTGACAGAATCAAGAGGTCGTTCACGATACTGCACATACGGTCGGTCTGCTGTTCGATTCGTAGCAGCTTGTCGCGACGACTGTGGAAACGAGCGCCCGCGTCGTCTAGCAGGGATTCGACGTATCCCTTGACGACCGTCAACGGCGATTTGATTTCATGGGAAACATTGGCGATGAAATCGCGGCGCACTTCCTCGAGTCTGCGGAGCCGGGTAACGTCGCGGATCAACAGCAATTTCTTGCCTGCGTCACCGTAAGGCACGGCGCGCACCAACAGATGCAGCCGTGGATTAACCGGCGATGGGATTTCCAACGCTTCGTCGAATCGGCCCTCGCGCATGTACGTTATAAACTTCGGGTCTCGAACCAGATTTGTGATCGGGCTCGACAAGTCTTGCGGCTCCTTCAGGCCCAACAGGGCGTTTGCCGCATCATTGAGCATCTCGATCTCGTCGTGCCTCCCTAGTGTGACCGCCCCGTCGGGCAAGGCCATGTTGATTTGACGGTAGCGTTCCAGCGAACGATGCAGGGTCTCCACATCCGCCTGGTGATGTCTCTGCAAGCCGCGCAAGCGGTCGAACACCCGGCCCCAGACTCCGGTACTCTCTGGAATTGGCGAAAACCGGTACTCGGCGAGCCATGCATTGAGCCGGGCGAGGTTGCGCACGTGAAGTCCGAGGTAAAATGCCATCGCGAGGAACGCGGCGAGCATGAATTTGTCCGTCCCCGCCCCAATCAAAACGGCGACGAGGGAAAGAATCAGGAGGCGCCAGAGCTCCAGTTTCCACAGTTCGTTCAAGGCGCGCGCTCCCGGGAAAAGCGATAGCCGCACCCGTGCACGGTCTGGATGTAGGTGTCGTAGCCGTGGGGCTTGAGCGCCTTGCGCAGACGCCCTATATGCACGTCCACGGTGCGTTCGTCGATGTACACGTTTCTTCCCCAGACGCGATCGAGCAGCTGTGAGCGCTCGAAAACCCGCTCGGGGTGTGTCATGAAAAAATTCAGCAGGCGAAATTCGGTCGGACCGAGTTTGACTCGATGACCTGCCGCGGTAACGCGACGGCTGGAAGGAAACAGCGACAATCCATCTGTGGTCAGTGCTTGCCGCCCGCCGTGCACACTGACACGTCGCGTCACCGCCCGGATGCGGGCGATCAGCTCGCGGGTGGAAAAGGGTTTACCGACGTAATCGTCGATTCCCGCATCGAAACCGCGAATCCTGTCGTGCTCCTCTCCCTTGGCGGTGAGCATGATGATGGGGATTTCCGCGGTTGCGTCTTCGCGCTTCAACAGCCGCGCGAATTCGATGCCGCTCTGTCCGGGCAGCATCCAGTCGAGCAGTATCAGATCCGGCAGGCGATCACCGAGAGCGCGAGTGGCTGCAGCGGCGTCCCGACATTCGACGACGTTCAGATCCGCGGATCGGAGTGCGGACGCCACCATCTCCCGAATGGCGATGTCGTCTTCCACGATCATGATTGTGGCACGCATGGAATCGTCGCTAATGAGGCCGGCCCAACCGATGCCGTATTCAGCCCGAATGTTATGACATTTTAATGAAAGCAGGCCGTGAATGTGCGTATAACGCCTCGGGATCGTGCGATTGCAGATCAGTAACTACGCCTCGAGTCTGCCGCATTCTCGTAATACGGCGGTCGCGAACTGCCCGCGTCGCAGGGTAAACGCCAGGGTCAGGGCGTCGGCGGCAATCGGTGTGGCGACGAGGTCCGGTGTCCCCAGTCGCAACGCCCGGCGTTCTTGACGCAGGCCGGACGCCGCCAAACCGTCGCACCACGCTCGGAAAGGGGCCAGGATCTTCTTTTCCAATGCCGCGACTTCCGCCCCGGCGATGCTGCCGCCGCGACCTCCCAACGGACCGCTGGGGTGTAGATCGCAGCGCGCCGCGCGACCGCGTAGAGAATCGTCCACCGCCGCTACGGGAAAAATACTATTGGTTCCCTCCAGGATCGCCACGTCGCCGTTCTGCAGGCGATCCCAGGTCCCATTTGCGACCCGCTCGGAGAGGACGAGGTTGAACAGCCAAGCGCGCGCAGCCGAGAGGTAGAGGCCGCGCGCGACGCGGTCGCGTACTCGATGGCCGGCAAACAGACGCGCCGCCGCCGAGAGATTGTTGCCGCGGTGTCCGAAGCGCTGCGGACCGAAGTAATTCGGCACCCCGCGGTGGCGAATCTGCCGCACGCGCGCCCGCAGGGCGTCGATCGGCCCGTCGATGTCCCGGATTACGATACGAAAGCGATTGGCGCGATGCGTTCCGCGCCGAATCTTGCGGTGATGCCGCGTCGTTCTCAGCACGCGCACACCGCCGGAGTCCACAGCCGCCCAGTCGGGCGTTCGGGATGGCGGGACGGCGACGCTGAACCACTGTGTGGTCAGAGCGCGACGATCCTTGAGTCCGGAGAAGCCAACCTTCCGCAGCGGCACCCCGGCGCAACGCGCCAACCTGCGGGCAAGCTCATGCGTCGTCAGACCGCGCTTTTGCACCCACAGCCAGAGGTGCTCGCCCTCGCCGGTCAAGGTGAACCCGAGCGCTTCCTCCACACGAAAGTCTTCCGGACGGCACCGAATCGCTGCTTTCGTAGGCAGCGGCTCGAAGGCACGGGCGAACGCTTCCGTCACGTCGCGATCCGCAAATACGGGTTCAGCCGTGCGCCGCGCTGTTTCGTGACCAATCGTCACCGCATACCTCAACCCTGAATAGTTTGTGAAATAATAGCCGCATGTACAAAACCAAGTCGAACACCAACCAGCTCTCCGGTTTCCATGCGCAGATTTCCTTTAATTATTGAACCCACGGACCTTGAACCTACGCTCGGCGATGCAGACCTGCTGGTCGTGGACTTGTGCAAGGCCACCACCTACACCCAAGCACACGTTCCCGGAGCCGTGCACCTCGAATACTCCAATTTGGTGCGCGGCACCAAACCGGTGCCGGGCCTGCTACCCGATGCCGCGCAACTGTCGAAGGTGCTGTCGGCGATCGGACTGCGCGCAAACACGCAGGTAGTAGCCTACGACGACGAAGGCGGTGGTAAGGCCTGCCGTCTGATCTGGACCCTAAATGTGCTCGGACACACCGCCGCATCGTTATTGAACGGCGGCATCTACTCCTGGGCCAACGAGGGTCACGCGTTGTCCAACGAACACGTGACGCCTACGACGACTCAATACACGGCTTCGATCCTGGAGTCGCGCATCGCCACCAAGAACTATATCCTGCAGCATTTGGACGACGCGGAGGTGGCTTTACTCGATGCTCGCACGCCGGAGGAATATCACGGTATCAAGGTTCGTGCCGCGCGAGGCGGCCATATCCCCGGCGCACTGAATTTCAATTGGCTGGACGCCATTAACCGCAACCGCAACTACCGGCTGCTTCCCGACGCCGATCTGCGCACGGTGTTGGCGGAACGCGGCTTTCGCCACGACCAGGAAATCATCACCTATTGTCAGACACATCATCGATCCGCACATAGCTATGTGATGCTCAAGCACCTCGGATTCGAGAAGGCAAAAGGCTATCCAGGTTCTTGGTCGGAATGGGGCAACGATCC
>JBFGKR010000163.1:0-5269 GCA_041576575.1 Arenicellales bacterium
GCAGCAATTGGTTTATGGTCGGGAGGCCGCCGAGGACGCTCGCGGGGCCCTCGAGGATCCCGAGAAGCCGCTGCTGTTCACCATGGCGCGGATGGACCGCATCAAGAATATCACCGGTTTCGTGGAGTGGTACGGAAAGTCCGAGGCCCTGCGTCGGGAGGCCAATCTGCTGGTCATCTCCGGCCACGTGGCGTTGGAGCGCTCCGCCGACACGGAAGAGCGCGAGCAGATTTTGAAAATGCACGACCTGATGACGCATTTCGCGCTGGACGGCGAGGTGCGGTGGCTGGGGATGCAGCTCGAAAAGCCGTTTGCGGGTGAGCTGTACCGTTTCGTGGCGGATCGTCACGGGGCCTTCGTTCAGCCGGCACTTTTCGAGGCGTTCGGCTTGACCGTAGTGGAGGCCATGAGCTCGGGCTTGCCCACCTTTGCTACCTGCTTCGGTGGACCTTTGGAGATTATCGAGGACGGCATCTCCGGCTTTCACATCGATCCCAACCACGGCGACGAGGCGGCGCAGAAAATCGCCGATTTCTTGAGGCGTTGCAGCGAAGACGAGAATTACTGGGGACAGATCTCGGACGGTGGTCTTCAGCGCGTTGCGCAGCGTTACACCTGGGAGCGCTACGCGGAAAGGATGATGACCCTGTCGCGCATCTACGGTTTCTGGAAGTACGTCAGCGACCTCAATCGCGCGGAAACACAGCGTTATCTGCAAATGTTCTACGGCCTGCAGTTTCGCCCACTGGCGGACAGCGTCGGCGCTTAACGACGGTTATGCGGGGCATTGGGGCCACCGCATGGTGAGCGACAGCCTCCGCGGTGCCTTCCGCCGGGGAGGATTGGCTCAAGCGCCGAGTAGGCGTCGCGTTTCCTGCAAGACCGCGTCCACGGGAACGGACCGCACGTCGGTACCGTCGTTGAAGGCCCGGACGACGCTGTGTCCTGCGCCCAAAGGGCGCCAGTGCGTATAGGTGGAACCGGCGAGGATAGAGAGCGTCGCCGTTCCGACGGCACCGGCCAAATGCATCGGTCCGGACGAGCTGGTCACGACCAAACGGCAGGTTTGGAGGAGTGCGCCGGTTTCAGCCAGCGACGTGCTCATCATGAGGACGCAGTTCGCTCCCAGCAGCTCGTCAAAGGCGCTCACGAGGCGTTTGTCGCTCGGGCCCGCAAGGATCACGATCTGGAGCGTCGGTATTTCCGACAGTGCGCGTGTCAAGGCAACGAACTTCTCAATCGGCCACCGCGTGCGTGCTTTCTTGGCATTCCCGATGAAGACGCAGACCCGGCCCGCGCCCGAGACGGGGCCGAATCGCTTGCCGACGGCGCGGTGTGCTTGTTGCGGGACGATGAATTCCAGTCGCGGATCCAGAGCGTCCGCGCCCAGGGCACGGGCCATACGCAGCTGATTTTCTACGTGATGTCCGCCGGGCACCAGGGGAATGGTGTGGTCGAAACAATGCTGCAGACGTTTGCGTCGCGTCTTTTTGAAACTCACGCGTTCCAGGGCGCCGCTGTAGCGGACGAACATGCCCGAGGTGCGCGAATGACCGGTATTGAGGTCGACCGCCAAATCATATTTCTGCGATCGGAGCTGCAGCAGCAGCCAGGGCCATTGCCACTGACGCCGTAAACGCAGAGTCCACAGGCGGTCGATGTGCGGGTTGTCGACGACCACGGCGCGATTCAAATCGCTGGCCACGAGATCGATTCTGGCGTCCCCGTAGGCGTGACGGAGCGCGCGCAGGGCCGGGGTGGTGACCAGCATATCTCCGACACGGTCCACGCGTAACAGCAGAATTCGGGTTGGCGTGAAAGGAAGCGGCAAAGGGTCGACTTCGATTTTCGGGCCGAGATGTCTCGCTTCGTCGTTAGTTTCTGATATCGCCATCCGGAATACGTCATCCTCTGGTCATTGAAAACACGTCGACGTGGTCGACGTTAAGCGGCGGAGGAATCGTCCCACGCCGAATGTATGCACGGGCGCAGCGGGGTACCCAGCGCGTGTCGAAACGGCGCTTCGGGGCCGCTTTTGAAATGGAAATCTATCCCCTGCCGTCGAGGATCTCAAGTAGCCATTTCGCGGCGGCGAGGAGGGTTCGATCGTTTGCGGGTGGCGCGATGGCGTCCGAGGCTTCGGTGGACGCTGCGGCCGCTTGCGGGTTGATCTGTTTTCGCAGCGGTGGAGGAATTCGTCGTACTTATATGTAATATGTCGCTTTTATGCCGTTGGCGGTCCTCGGCTCGTTGCCGTTGGGGTCGGCCTTGATGTCAAACCCTCGGTTCACGGTTAAGGAACAGCGCACAGTCCCGGAACATGGTCACCGCGTTGCAGGAGACATAGCTTGGCGTCGATAAGACGGCACGTGGGCCTCGCCCTGCTTGCCGGTTCAATCGGTGTTTTGATGGGAATTTCGTCTTTCGGGGTACAACTGGAAGAGGAGGTGGGTCTCGAGGCGCTGTTCAAACTGCGAGGACCCATTGCGCCGCCTCGGGATGCGGTCATTGTCGGTATCGACAACCGTTCCAGCAAGCGGCTCGATGTCTCCGCCGACGTAGGCGACTGGGACCGGCGTCTTCACGGCTGTCTGATCGATGCATTGGTCGATTTTGGGGCGTCGATAATTGTCTTCGACATCGCTTTTTTGAGCCCACGCGGTTCGTCTGCGCCCACCACCAAACCGCGATGGTCCGTAACCAATTGCGATCCACACGATACCCTCGATCAAGACACGGTGCTGGGAGAAGCGATCGCGCGCGCGGGCAACGTGGTGCTGGTCGAGTCGATCGATCTGGAACGATCCCCGGACTGGGTTTTGGAAAGACTCGTCCGGCCCATTCCAGAGCTGGTCGACGCGGCATTGGCCGTAGCACCTTTTCCCCTGCCCAAGGCCCCTGCCCGGGTCAGCCAATTCTGGGCCTTCAAGTCTTCCGTAGCGAACGCGGCGACGCTGCCGGTGGTGGCGTTGCAGGCATTGAGTCCGCGCGACCTGGAGCTGCGACGGGGAGGGGGGTCCCAAGCAGCGCTTCGAGAGGCCCCCGCTTCTTTGGATCGCGTCATGCGGGACGTCCGCACGCGTTTCAAAGCGAATCCCAGTCTGAGACACCAAGGCGTCGACGAGCCGTCGGCGTCCGCCCGGCTTTCGCCGAGAGATCGGAA
Organism: Arenicellales bacterium; assembly: GCA_041576575.1. Classification (GTDB taxonomy): domain Bacteria; phylum Pseudomonadota; class Gammaproteobacteria; order Arenicellales; family JAANXG01; genus CALZGZ01. The sequence continues at coordinate 3,164 of JBFGKR010000163.1, forward strand.
TATTGCCGCAGTGCTCGATAAACTTTATCGGGGAGGGGACAGCTACTACCTGAATTTCTACGGGCCCGCCGGCACCATCGACAGCGTGCCGTACTATCAGGTCATCGCCAAGTACAGAGACGAGCGGCTCGTGGAGAACACGTACCTGAGAGACAAAGTCGTCTTCGTGGGCGTGGCGGAATACTCCAGCCCGCAACAAAAGGACAGCTATTACACCGTCTTTCGGTCGGACGATGGAATCGATTTGAGCGGCGTCGAAATCGCCGCAACGGCGTTTGCCAACCTGCTGACGGATCGTGCGCTCCGCGTTCCTGCGGCGCTCGTCTACGTCGGAATCCTTGTGGCTTTCGGATGCGTCGTGGGAGTTTTGATGTCTGCGGCACCGCTTGGATATGGCATCGTCGCGGTTATGGTGGCGGGAATTCTGTACGCATTCGGCGTCCAATTCGCGTTCAGTCGCCACGACCTGTGGCTCCCGGCGGTGATCCCGTTCTTTGTGCAGCTGCCCATCGCGGTGTTGTTCGGAATATTGTTCAAATACCGAACCGAAAGGAGAGACAAAAACGTTATCAGCGATACCCTTGATAAATACATTCCGCACGAAATAGCGGAACAAATTCTTACCGCCGGCGGAGATCTCGCGCCCGCGGAGGTCACCGCAACGATTCTCTACTGCGACATTGAGGGTTTTACCGCGCTTTCCGAGCAGACAAGGCCCGAGGGCGTCATTCGGATGCTGAACGAATACTTTTCAGAAGTCTCCAAGATCATTAATCGTCACGGCGGCGTCATCGCCCAATTCGACGGCGACGCTCTGCTGGCGACCTTCAACGTGCCCGCGCGAAACACGGAACACGCCGATGGCGCGGTCCGGGCGGCGATGGAGATGCAGCGGTTGATCAAGGCGCGGGAGTTTGCGGGAAACAAGCTAAACATCCGCATCGGCATCAACACCGGAGAGGTAGTCGCCGGCAACGTGGGTGGGGCCGGAAAGGTTCAATACACCGTCCATGGAGACGCGGTGAATGTGGCCGCGCGGCTCGAGCAGTACAACAAGAATCTGAAAACGCGAGTCCTGATCTCCGACCATACGGTCGCACGCTTGCAGGACACCTATCCACTCAAGGCAGTCGGAGCGATTACCGTGCGTGGCCGCGCCGCTCCCCTCAACGTCTTTAAATTACCGGTTTAACTCCGGAATCCGCACCGCAACGCAGGCGCCTTAAACGAATACCGGCAACGGTCAGCGGCAATAACGTTTGCCGTTGTACCAGAAACAGATGGGATTCTCCGATAGCATGATGCCGATTTCACCGGCGGGGGGCGGGGAATCCTCGCCTTTGATCGGGCTTCCGCTTTCATCAACGACCGAAACGGTGATGCCACCTGGGCCGCCGCCCTTGGTGATGATGACTTGAACGGCTGCTCGGGGTTTTTCTTCTTCCATCTCGCATCTCCTATTGACAGTTATGTTTTAACTCTTTGTTGCAGCGGGGCTGCTGGTCGCGCGACGCGCTACATCGATAACGAGAGCTTAAACAGCACGAATCGATCCGGCAGTATTCTTGGATTTCCCGGATCGGTATCCTGGAACCGAAACTTCTCGTCGAAAATATTCTTCACCTCTAGGCTGACAACCCCATGCCGCTTTGGCAGACGGTAGCTGAGCGACGCATCGACGACCCAGAAGTCGTCCTCGCCCGCGACGATCGAAAGTTCGGGACTGCCGGGATCGGTAAAGTCCCCCCGTTGATCGATATACGTTCCGACGGCGCTGGCCATGATACCGGAGGGGTGAAAATAGCGCACCCCGATGGGCAGGCGATGGGTGCGAAGCTTCGCGAACTGCTCGCTGCCCGTGAGGCCGCCTTCGGACTCGCGCTCGAACCACTCGTAGAGATACTCGCCGGTGAGGGACCACCGGGAATTCAAGGTCCAGTAGAGGTAGGCACGCCCGATCCGCTCCTCCCAGTCCCTGCGGGTGGACTCCCCCGGCGCGATATTGATCAGCACATCGAGGTCTCGAAGCGACGCCTCGGCACCGAAATACAGGTTCTCGGACCACTTACGGTCGACACCGATACCGAGGCGCCGGGCCTCGTCGCC
>JBFGKR010000164.1:0-5221 GCA_041576575.1 Arenicellales bacterium
AACGACAGTCGGTAATGATCAACGAGCATGAAGGCGAATAACATCGCCAGGTACTGGATTGAGTAGCTGAACGACCTTTTTGCGAGTTCATCGCTGTACTCGGCGTATAACCTGTAGGCGTAGCTAACAAAACGTACGTTTAACATCAGGGCACCGACGAGGTAGATCCAACCCGACATGTGGGTTGCAAACGGCATGACGGTGACCCCCGATAGCAACAGCGTATACAGTAGGATATGCAGTCGGGTAAATTTACTTCCGTGCGTAACCGGCAACATGGGTATCCCGGCACGGGCGTACTCCTTGCTACGGTATAGCGCCAAAGACCAGAAGTGCGGGGGTGTCCAGCAAAAAATAATCAAAAACAACAACAGGGCGTCCGAGGACAATTCCCCCGTTACCGCCACCCACCCCAACACGGGCGGCGAAGCCCCCGCCGCACCTCCGATTACGATGTTTTGCGGCGTCCAGTGCTTCAGGTACACCGTATAAACGACCGCATAACCGATCAATGACGCGAAAGTGAGGACCGCAGTCAAACTGTTTATCCAGAGCACCAAAATGACGATGGAAAGGATAGCCAGTGAAACCGCAAACGTCAGTGCTTGCCTGGTTTGGATCCGACCAGCGGGTAACGGTCTTCGCTGAGTGCGCGCCATCATCAAATCCGCGTTCTGATCCAAAATTTGATTGATCGCTGCCCCCGACGCTGCGGCCAATCCTATCCCCAGGGTAGCCAGTAACAATTTATCCAGAGGAACCATGCCCGGAATAGACAAAAACATGCCGACGATGGCGGTAAACATGATGAGCGATACCACCCTTGGTTTCGTCAACGCATAGTACTGAAGCAGGAGGTGTGTGAGCGGAGTCGCCGTCCGCGTCGTACTCACTGTCGTTTTCATTCTACTAACCTACTTGTGACACCCGGAGCAGACGATTCAAGTCCTTGCGTATGCCGCTCGGGTCGGCATCCGGAGGATAACGCATCATCAAATTACCGAGGGGATCTATCACATAAATTCGATCTTTCGCGGACGCCGACGCACGGTCGTTCGCTTCGAATTGTTTCAGCAGGCGCTTGAATACGCCTTCCTCGGCCACGACGCCAATCAGATTGGGATACTGGCCGACTAAGACCCTGACTTGCCGCGCGTCCCGCTCCGCAGGCATCAAGTACACGCCCTGGACTCTGTGTGCGTTTTTACTTTGTGCCAGGCGTACTTGTTGGATCTTGTACAAATTCTGCTGGCATGCATCGGAGCATACCGGCCCTCCCAAGTACAGCAGCGTCCATTTGCGGTGTAGCTGACTGAATCGAAACGCGCTTCCGTCCAATCTCGTGAGGTTCTCGTCTGGGATGAGTCTTGCCGGTGCCACTAGTTCCCCGTAGTTGACAAAACCTCTCGGAGTCCATAAGAACGCGGCCGCTATTGGTAGCACGAACGCCAATGCAATCAACCACACCTGCAGCCGACCGCGCTTATTCATATCCGTCACGCCATCACCTTTTTTATGCACGTATTTTCGGTTCCGGACCTTCGCGAGGACGAATATTGACGACGACGTAGATCAACACCAAAGCTGCGGCCAGGGCGAACCACTGTACTGCGTAGCCCCGATGCCGCGCGATCCAGTCGTCCTTGTAATCCCGCCACTCGCGGACGAACCCCCCCACTTGCGCGTCGCCGGGGTCGAGTTCCAGAACCAGCGGCTCTACCGCTACACCGGTAACATTCTCGTAGCGCCCCAGATCCAGGTTTTGCCATACAATTCCGGGGCTGGATAAATCGGATTCGTCCTCCAAGGTGAAGTAGCCGTCGTGTGGCCGCCGCAGGCGACCGGCCACAAGAACATTGTCCGTGGGTGTGTCGATAACAGGCAGCACCCGCCGGTCCTCGCCCCACGGTATCCAACCCCGGTTTACCAATATGCGCGTGTGCGTTCCCTCAACTCGTAACGGTGTCAACACGTGGTACCCGGCGCGTCCTCGATGCACTCGGTTATCGAGTAAGATCTGCTGGACCGGCTCAAAGACGCCCTGCGCCTGCGCGCGCCGGAAATGATGCCGGTTGCCATCCAGCTCGACCGACCCAACTTCCAGCGCCTGCAACCGCCCTCGCTCCACGAAATGCTTTTGTAGCTGCTGTTTTTGCTGCGCCCGATCGAGTTGCCAGACTCCCAAACCAAGCAGCAACGGCAGCAACAAAATCATCGCCAAGGTCGGAATGGCGTTAGCCTTGAATCGATATCCGCTCATGTGCTTTTATGGGCGCCGAGGTGCGACGGCATCTGTTAAAATCACGACGTTTCATATCTCTAGAGGTTAACCCGGTGTGGATTAAGATCATCATCCTGGCATTCGTTGCGCTCATGTTGTACAGCCTATTTTCGGGACTGTTTTTTCTGGTCAAGGACCGCGGACACGGTTCGCGCACCCTGAAAGCACTTACTGCAAGGATATCCATCTGGGTGCTCTTGTTTGCGTTTTTGTGCGTGGGACTCTATACCGGGCTCATCAAACCCACAAATTCGGTGCGTCCGCCGTGGGCACAGACCGCGCCAGAATAACCCGATCCGCAGCCCGTCAATACGATGTCCGCAGCCGCCCTCGATCAAGTGTCGGATTAAAACACGTACACAAAAACAAACAATCCTACCCAGACGGTATCCACGAAGTGCCAGTACCAAGCGCTGGCCTCGAATGCGAAATGGTTGTCCGGTTTAAAGTGGCCGCGCAGACAACGCAGCCACACCACCGCAAGCATGATCGCCCCGATGGTCACATGGAGGCCGTGAAATCCGGTCAGCATGAAAAACGTGCTTCCGTAGACCCCGGTACCCAAAGTCAAACCGAGCTCGGTATACGCGTGGTGGTACTCGAATGCCTGAAAGTACAGAAATATCACGCCCAGCAGGACGGTCACGCCCAACCACAGTATCAAATTGCCGCGGGCGTTCATCTTCAGCGCATGATGCGCGATGGTCACCGTGACGCTGGAACTCAGCAACAAAAACGTGTTGAGAACCGGGATACCCCATGGGCCGATGGTGGAGAACTGGGTAGCCGGATCGGACACCGGAGTGTCCGCCTCGATGGCGGACGGTCCTTTGGGTCCAGCGGTCGGCCAGCCGCCTTCAAATTCGGGCCACAACAAGTCGGTATCCGCCAACCACGGAACCGCCAGGGACCGCGTGTAGAACAGCGCGCCAAAGAATGCCGCGAAAAACATGACCTCGGAAAAGATAAACCACAGCATACTCATGCGGAAGGACATCCCCACGTCTTCGTTGTACATGCCGCTTTCGCTTTCGTGGATGACCTTACCGAACCAGCCGAACATCATAAAGGCAATGACGAATGCGCCGAGCAGCATCAACCACACGCCCGCGGAACCTTCGTTGAGATACAACATGAAACCCAAGAGAAGCGCGAAAAGACCGATGGATCCTACGATAGGCCAAGCGCTTGGGTTCGGTAAGTAATAACTGCCGGGTGCGCTGCTCATTTTCTTCCTCTTAGATAGTCAACCTGTATTATTAAATATTCTTGCCAGCGCGAATATCGCCAGGCGTAGCGCTTGCTTCGCGAACGCCACGATCTGTGCGACGTGCGTATTTTTCCGCATTAAAAAATGCGTAGGAAAGAGTGATGGTGTTGATGCCGGGCGGCAAATCGGACTCGACGACAAATTGCACCGACATCTCCTTGACCTCCCCGGGTTCCAGGGTCTGCTCGGTAAAACAAAAACATTCGGTTTTTTTGAAATGCGCCGCCGCTTCACCCGGCGTGACGCTCGGTATTGCGCGTCCTATTACGGCACGACTACTGGTGTTGCGGGCGACATAGGTGGTCCGGGTGAGTGCCCCGGGGTGCACTTCCATTTTGGCCACCGACGGCCGGAAATCCCACGGCAGGCCGCCGGCGGTGTTTCCGGTGAATTCCACCGTAATCACACGCGTGCGGTCGACGGCGTCCGCCGGCACCAGGCGGGCGTCTACGGTGCCAGTCTTTCCGTTCAAACCGGTGATGTCGCAAAACACGTCGTACAAAGGCACGAGCGCAAAGCCAAAACCGAACATGGCAAACACCAACAATACCAATCGGCCGATCAAACGGCGATTCGAGACGTTTCCTCGATCCGCGTAATTCGTGCTCATGCGCTCAGCCATTTTTTCATTCGTGCGACCTCGACCGCAGCGGGGGGTCGAAACGACGTGTTCCCGTGCCCCCTCGATGGGTGTTTTTCCCCCCGCGCTCCGCGGGAAATCCTCGGTTCACTGTTGAGACGACTTTCCCGATCACACAACCTTCGGCGGCGTTTCAAACGTGTGGTAGGGGGCGGGCGAAGGCACGGTCCATTCGAGCCCGCGAGGCGACTCCCACACCGTGTCCGTGGCCTTGGACCCACCGCGAACGCACTTTACGATGACGTATACGAACAACAGTTGGGCAAAACCCAGACCGAAAGCCCCGATGCTCGAGATGACGTTGAATTCCGTGAACTGCAGCGCGTAATCCGGGATACGACGCGGCATGCCCGCCAACCCCAGGAAGTGCTGAGGGAAGAAGGTGATGTTGAAAAAGATGGTCGTCAACCAGAAATGTATCTTTCCGAGCTTTTCGTCGTACATGTGCCCGGTCCATTTCGGCAGCCAGTAATAGGCCCCGCCCATCATTGCCATCGCTGCGCCCGAGAACAACACGTAGTGGAAATGAGCGACCACGAAATAAGTATCGTGATACTGGAAATCCGCCGGGGTAATCGCGAGCATGAGCCCCGAAAAACCTCCGATGGTGAACAGGAACACCACAGCAACGGCAAATAACATCGGCGTTTCGAAAGTCAAGGCGCCGCGCCACATCGTCGACACCCAGTTGAACACCTTTACGCCCGTCGGCACCGCGATCAACATCGTCGAGTACATGAAAAATAGCTCCCCGACCAATGGCATCCCGACGGTGAACATGTGATGCGCCCATACGATGAACGACAAAAACGCGATGGCCGCCGTCGCCAGCACCATAGCCGTGTAACCAAACAAAGGCTTCCGCGAAAACGTGGGAATGATCTCGGAAATGATGCCGAAAGCCGGCAGGATCATGATGTAGACTTCGGGATGCCCGAAAAACCAGAAAATATGCTGGAACATGACCGGGTCCCCTCCGCCCGCGGGATCGAAGAAGGCGGTCCCGAAATGCCGATCCGTGAGCAGCATG
>JBFGKR010000165.1:0-5205 GCA_041576575.1 Arenicellales bacterium
CAGCCGGTGACGGTCAAGGCGGTGTTAACGCAGCCCGTTCGATGGGTGCGCACCGGGCGACACCGCGGTTGCTTTAGGCTCGTTGAAAATCCTCCGGCTGTGGTGATTCTCCACGGTTCCGCCGGCATGGACACGCGCAACGCCTTCTACGCGCAGTGGCTGCAGGTTCGATACGCGACCCTGTCGGTCGAGATGTTTCAGGGCTCGATATCCGGAGGCACCGGTCGCCCTCCATTGCCGTTGTTTAACTACCCGTACGCGTTTGGAGCGCTCAAGTTTCTCGTCGATGCAGTGGGTTTCATCGCCGACGATGGTACGGTGGTGTCCGAGGACGTAGACGGCGCGGGTTTAATCCGAAAGATGGCGGCGAATCCAGAGGCGGTCGGCTGTCTCGGTTTCTCTTGGGGCGGTGTGATCTGTAACCAGGTTGCCACGGAACTGTATTCCCAACAATTCGGGGATGCCCTGTACGGCACCGACTACCGGTTTGCGGCCCATGTCGCCAACTGCCCCGTGTGTTACGCCCGCAACATCCCGGGGGAGCCCTTTCCGGGTTTGCTGTTTGGAGAGGCCTCCGGCGCGGCTCTAACGGGAGCGAAGGTCTTGATTCAAGTCGGTAGCGAAGACGCTTACGACAACGCCGTGGGCCAGTCCGGTTCGCAAACCTGTCGTCTGTTAAAGAACAACCTTTCCCCCCACGAGCAGGAACTGGTGGACGTGGTCGTGTTCGAAGGGGGACATCACGCATTCGACCGGTTGTTTGCGGTCTCGGGAGTGGTCCGGGATCCGTTTGCCCGTTTGGGCATCGCCATCGGCGATCCGGACCCGGCGAATTGGCCCGAGGTTGCTATTGTTCCGGATCAGATTATCGCGAAACAGTCGCTGCGCAACGTGCTCCGTTTCTTCCACAAGACCCTTTCCGACGGTAAATTTCCGGGAAGGCCGCCGTTTTGAGAGAAATTTTCGGTGTTTAGCCATCGACGGCGGACATAAGAAAACAAATCGACAGCGGAAATCCGCGGCAATTCTAAAGAGGGCCGGCATTACCGGTATCTCTAATCAATGGAATGGGTTCGATTGATTTCAAGCCGCTTGCCGACAATCGGTAGAACCCGACTCCATTGACGATTTCGATTGGTACTCGGCCGTGATGTGGTTTCATTGCGCGGTCACACAACGCGCGGTGTAACATACACAGACGTCCGGCCTTAGGGATTCAACCCCCAATGTCCGAAGCACGCGTACCTCGACGACTTGCCGCCATACTGGCCGCTGACGTGGTGGGTTACAGCCGCCTGATGGGCATGGACGAGGCGGACACACTGCGGCGCCTCAAGACCCACCGCAAGGAGCTGATCGATCCCAGCATCGCCGACCACGGGGGGCGCATCATCAAGCTCATGGGGGACGGCGCGCTGGTCGAGTTCACCAGCGTGGTGGACGCGCTGGCCTGCGCCGCAGACATTCAACACGGCATGGAGAAACGTAACCACGGTGAAGCGGCGAACAATCGTATTGAGTTCCGCATAGGAATCAACCTGGGCGACGTCATCATCGAGGATGACGACATTTATGGAGATGGCGTAAACGTTGCGGCAAGACTGGAGGGGCTGGCCGAACGGGGAGGAATTTGCATCTCCGAGACCGTGCATACGGCGGTTGGAAACAAGTTACCGCTGGATTATGAAGACTTGGGCGAACAATCGGTCAAGAACATCGCCGAGCCCATCCGCGCCTATCGAGTCGAGCTCGGAACGCAACGAAGACCCGACCAGAAGACTACGTATGATTCGCAAAGCTCGTTGGTCAGGAATCTGTCAATAGGCTTGTTGACCTTATTGGCTATCTCTGTCGCAGCGTTGGTGTGGCTGAAGTTGTCGGAACCGGATGGCGAAATCCAGACCGATAACCAAGCCGATTGGGCGGTGCCGGACAAACCGTCCATCGCCGTGTTGCCGTTCACCAACATGAGCGACGACCGAGAACAAGAGTATTTCAGCGACGGCATCACCGAGGACATCATCACCGACCTTTCCAAGGTTTCCGGGTTGTTCGTCATCGCGCGTAATTCCACTTTTCAGTACAAACGAACACCGGTAGACATCAAAGACATCGCGCGGGAACTGGGAGTGCGTTACGTCTTGGAGGGCAGCGTGCGCAAATTCAGCGATCAAGTGCGGATTAATGCGCAGTTGATCGACGCCGCCACCGGCGGCCACATGTGGGCCGATCGTTACGACGGTCGCTTGACCAACATCTTCGAGCTGCAGGACGACGTCACGCGCAGGATCATCACCGCGCTGGCCGTGGAACTAAGCGTTCGTGAACAAGAGCAGGTGGCCCAAGAGGAAACCAAAAGCGCGGAAGCCTACGACGCGTTTCTGCGCGGCTGGGAACACTATTTGCGGCAGACACCGGAAGACTTCAACGAGGCGGTCGCGCACTTCAATAAAGCGGTGGAGCTGGATAACTCGTATGCGCGGGCCTACGCGGCGCTCGCCGCGACCTACTGGGAAGTGTGGAAGCGATTCTGGCACAGACACGTCCGTTTGCGAGGTAGCTCGCACGAGCCACGTTTTCGGGCCGAACAATTGCTGCTCAAGGCGATGCAGGATCCCACGCCGCTGGCGCACCAGATCGCCAGTGCAATGCTCTTGCATCAGCAGCAGCACGACGCGGCCGTGGATGAAGCGCACAGTGCCATAGCGCTCGATCCCAACGACGCAGACAGCTACGTCGCGTTGGCCGCGGCCCTGAGCTTGGCCGGCAAGGCCGACGAGGCACTGGACTGGGTCGAGCGGGCCATGCGGCGCAATCCGCACTACCCGGCTTACTATCTGTACCAGCTCGGATTGGCGCGCTTCGCAATGGGCGATTTCGAGGAGGCCGCCCTGTCCCTGGAAAAAGCCACAGCGCTGAATCCCGACGACCGATGGTCCCAGCGGCTGTTGATCGCGACCTACGGGGCGCTCGATCGTACCGACGACGCCGCCCGCGTTCTCGAGGCGATCGCGCAAAGAGACAAGCGCGGTTGGTTGAATACCATGGATCCCATGACTGTTCGTACCAGCGCGTTCTGGCTACCCTTCAAAGAAGCTGCGGTCGCGGAACGTCTCGCTCGAGGCCTGCGAAACGCCGGCGTCCCAGACTGACGCCCGCGGATTTCAGAACTTCAGCGCTTGCCCGGGTTGCACGTCGAGCATCTCGATCGGCGCATCACCGAGCGCCGCTTTGAACTCCGCGGGCGTGCGGTTGATCACCGGGTAGGTGCCGTAGTGGATCGGTATCACCTGCTTGGGCTTTATGAGCTCGCGCACGGCATACGCGGCGGTGTCGGGATCCATGGTGAAATGCCCGCCGATGCACACCAAGGCGAGATCCGGTGCGTAGAATCTGTTGATCAGGGCCATGTCGCCGAACACATGGGTGTCGCCCGAGTGGTAAATCCGGAATCCGTTCTCCAGCTCGACGACGTAGCCCACCGGAGCACCGCCGTAGATGTCGCTCGGCTCTTTCGATTTTGAGTCACCGAGACCCAAAGAAGGAAGAGTAAGTCCGGCGCTGTGTTCGGCGGGCACCATGTGCACCTTGATATCCCGACCGAGAGGCGCCACCGTGCCTCCCTTGTTCATGGCGATGGACTTTGAAGCATCGATGACGCCGAGTGCACCCAGATTACGCATAAGCTCCCAGTTGCCGACCACCGTCGCACCCGTTAACCGCGCCAATTCCCCGAGGTCGCGGGTATGGTCGCCGTGGCCGTGGGTAACCAGGATCAGATCGACCTTGCCGAGCGCGTTCAGATCCTTGTACTGCGAGGGCGTCTTGGGATTCTTCTTCAGGAAGGGGTCGATAACGATTACCTTCCCGTTCACGCTGGTAATGCGCGTTGTCGCGTGTCCCAACCACAACACCTCCACCTGCGCAGCCGGCGCGGACTCCGTTGTCGAAATAAACGTGAAACTCGCCGTAACCAAGAATTTATTTAACGTATTCATGTCTGCCCCTCCACCGACCCTGTTGGCGCGGTCTTCGAGCTGGGTTTCAGAATTCTTGACCCAGCGTGTCGGAATTACATTAGCACGACTCGTGCACCAGGCGGTACCTCCTTAACCACCATTCTATTGCGTCCCGCGACTTCATCGACCCAAATCACCGGAATTGTTAATTATGAGAAGCGAGTACTGCGTACCGACGATAATCGCGACGCCTAATCTAACGGGGTCAGGCTTCAAACGATTCGAGGCGTACCCGGCCCCACCGGATTCTTGATCACGCGCTTTGAATCACGATGCTCGAAAACAACGCGATGGGTATTTGCCACAGAAAAAGAGAAGTCGGTTCGGTCTTCCAACTGCAGTTGGCCTCGCGGTTTTCGAAAAGGCTTCATTGAACGATTATGCTAATCGCCAAAAACAAACTGGGGCTGTTTGCAGCATCCGTTGGTAGCTACGGATTTACCATCTGTCAATTTAACATCAGGACAAGATGAGAATATTGCCTATCGATGTGATATTTTCAGATCACCCAAAAGTAAAGGATGTATTAATCGAATGAAAATTTCCGGCAACACGAACTCTGCCCGATTCGACGCTTACCTTAGGGCCGCAGCGCTCCCGTGCTTTGTCCTACTGGCCGGTATCGGCGGCGCATCGACGGCACAGACTAAAGCCAACGACGGCACCTACTTTGTCGATCCGGCAACCGGTATGGAGTTCGTCTTTGTCAAGGGCGGCACCTTCGCAATGGGCGATCTCTACGGCGTCGGTTGGCAGGAGGAGCGTCCGGTCCACGAGGTGACGGTGTCGGATTTTTTTATCGGGAAATACGAGGTCACCCAGGCGCAATGGGAAAAGGTGATGGGCTACAACAACTCTAAATTCCAGGGAGCCGACCATCCGGTCGACAGGGTATCTTGGAACGAGATTCAAGAGTTCGTCGAGAAACTGCGCGCGAAGACCGGCGTCCCCTACCGGCTGCCGACCGAGGCGGAGTGGGAATTCGCGGCACGCGGCGGTACGCGCGATAAATGGGCGGGCACCAACGACGAGGCAGAGGTCGGTGACTACGCCTGGTACCTGCACAATTCCAACCAGCGGAGCCACCCCGTAGGGACGAAGAAACCCAACCGTCTCGGCATCCACGACATGAGCGGCAGCCTGTGGGAGTGGGTGCACGACCGGTTCAATTACCCGTTTCCCTCCG
>JBFGKR010000166.1:0-5161 GCA_041576575.1 Arenicellales bacterium
CGAGACGATAGCGGCGCTGCTCGCCGACGCACTGGACGCGAGTCCCGATCACGCCGAGGCCAACCGCATGATGGGAGACGTCCAGGTGCCGCTGGGCCGGCTGTCGGAGGCGCTGCGTTACTACCGTAAAGCCTATGCGCTGCGCGCGGACGATCCGCTCGTCCGCCGCGGACTGGGATACGCCTTGCAACGCCTGGGGCGAGTCGATGAGGCGATTGCGCACTATCGTTTCTCGCTCCGCGCCTGGCCCGACGACGCCGACACCCACAACAACCTCGGCGCAGCCCTCGCAAGTCGGGGCGATCTCGGGAAGGCGCGGGCGCACTTCGACACCGCGCTCAAACTTCGGCCGGACTTTCCGGACGCGAGACGCAATCTGATCCGCGCCCAGGCGGGAGGCGGACAGACACGGCAATAGCGTCTCCGGGTCGAGTTCGGGAAACGCGCGGCAACCGCTGCGGCAGTGCCCGTGCAGGCACCGCCGCGGTTGCTGGGTCCGTCGTCGAATCAGCCCTTGCGCAAACGCAGCGCCCCGAGCCCGACAAGCCCCATCAGGAAGATGAGCAATGTGGCGGGTTCGGGTGCGGCGGCCACGTTGACCTGTCCGCGAATCTCTCCTCCGGTGAAAGCATCGGAATGGACGTTCACGTACCAGAGCCCGGCCAGAAGATCGGTCGCCTGAGCCATAGTGATCATCGCAGATCCGATGTTGGGATTATCCGGCGGGGATCCTATCAACGGGACCTGAACGCCGGCATTCACACCTGGCGCCGCCGGACCGTGAAAGTGCGCCACCGTGGTCGTGCCCGACAAACCCGACCAGGAGATGTCCCAGCTCAAGATGCTGGTCGTGTCGTCGAACGTCACCGCGGCGGTGCCCGTTCCCGAACCACCGGCGGCGCAGGTCCCTAACCCCGCATTTGCCTGCAAGCAATCCATGAAGGCTTCGAGGTTGATGATGGTCGCGCCCACCGGCAGCGTGAGCAGGGTTCCCAGCAGGAATGCCACGACGGATTTTCCGATGTTTTTCATCACATGCTCCCGTGGTCGTGATGGTATCGGCCACCCTTGGCGAGTGGCTTCTCGAATGTCCGTTTAACGCCGTTTCCGGCGATCGTCCAAGTTAGACGCACCAACGGCGTTTGGACGCATCCTCTGTTTCGTAAAAAAATTAAGCATAATTCAGGCCAAATTTCCCATAGTCAATGAAAACAGAGTGTTACACATCAACACCGGATGGCGGCTTGTCGAGGTTGTAAGTTTTTTCGACACTTTTCGGGGGGGCTTTACCGGATACACGCGTGGCCTTGACTCCATCAATTTCGGGCGTTGACGGGCATCAAGGGGCCTTCAACGACCCCGGAGGCAATCGTACGAGACGCACTATCAAGTGAGAATTCCGCTGCGCGACTGGCGCTACGGTTGCGAAAAATTCCGACCGCCTGACGCCAGAAAAATCGTATATTGAGGAAGGTCGATGCCGTGACGCCGCAAATCTTTTCAGGGCAAACCCGCAAGGAAAGGAGACCATGCCAATTTGCGTCGGCTCTTTCGAGTTCAGACTTTCGAAATACCGGCTGCTCGAATTTGGAACCGAGGCTGCGCGGCAAATCGACAGGACGACAGGCGCCGTATTCATTTACGTCTGAATGTCAGGGCCCGACTCAAGCGGATCATCCGATCCATGACCTCGCCGTCGGCGTCAGCCGATGTGGGCGCGTGCGCCTGAATGGGAGGAAAATTTGACCAGGAGCGGCCCAATCGTCGGCATCCGCGAGGTCGCGAACCGGATCAGGCCGATCGGCATCCTCCACCATGATTTAGAATTCTTTGACGTGATTGCGGGCCGGTGGAGGCCGCCCCCGACCCCTTTGAACCGAACACAGTGTCAACTGTGTGTCCGGAATAACGTGTACACCATGGGTCTGGAAAGGACCTACTGAAAATTTGCGCGCCTGGAGAGATTCGAACTCCCGAGCGCCCGCTTCGTAGGTCGGCGCACGAATCACAATCCCCTTACATTCGGTATGTTGCGGCACGTGCCGGCTTCGACAATGAGCGTTAACGAACTGAAATCGGGTAACAGAGATGTTTAACGGTCGCGCATCTTTAGGCACATACAAGAGCCACTAAGGACGGCGTGGAAACACCGTCATTTGTCCTGCTTTGCCATTCTCAAGAAATCTTTGAATACCTGAAACAGGCCCCTCTTTTTCAGCGGCATTGTCACTTCGCATGCGTAATCCTCCGTCATGGGATTCTCTGAATCCCGCCGGTCCCAATACTCACTCCAATAGTCCCACCACCGTGTCGATTTCTCGAGAATTTGCTCTGATGTGATTGCTTCATCGGTCACTGCGTACATCTCCTTCGCCACGACCAGCAGCCCTACATCGCCGGCCCAAAAAGCCAGGAAAGCGTCTTCCGGTCGCACGGCATCGACGTCCGACTTCGTCCCAACTACAAGGCGCGTCTCCTGGGCTTCACCGGCTATGCGCTGCAATTCTGTTCCGTTTGTGAGTGAGAATTGCTCGTAGCTTAAAATTGCTGGTTCCCACTGGTCCTCAGCGAGCATTTCGAACCAATTATCGGGAGTGTCGGATTCTAAACGGCGCCTCAATGCGGCAACACATCGCGTGTCGTGAAATGAAAGCGCAAACACGCCCCTCGGCGACGCGTTACGATCTACCGGTTCATTGTAAAGACGTACACCTCCAAACTCGACTTGGAATATGCCGCTCATGGCGTCGTGCGTCCACCATCGCCAGTATCCCACGTCGGAAATCGCGGATTCGAGGACTTGCAACGCTTCGTTGGTCAAGCGGGTAGGCTTATCGGGATTTCCCATTGTGGACACCGGGCTGGCCAAAATACCGGGTTGAAAAGTGCTCGGTATTGTCAATGTTGTCATTCACCGATCTACTATGCAATACAATACATCAACCGCTCGGGACGCCCACAGCGCACAACCCCATACGGTTCCGTATAGCGTTAGCGCCAAATAACGACCAGTAGTAGAACGTGAAATAAAACGGCGAAGCGGCTAGTTCACAGGTCAACAACTCATCGTTGACAGGATTGAAGCGCGCACTCGAGCCCACTTGGTGCGTATGCGCTGCTAAAAAAATGATCTGCCGCAACAGTCCATCTAAACCAAAACACCGCTTTAAGGCTTCTTGCGCGCGCCGCAATCATCGTATCCGTCGCGCCGATCGGGGGTACGCTGGGTTTCAAGATCAGCGTGGATTTTGCCGTATTGCTCGGCCGCCTCATGACCCCAGCTCAGGACATCCAAATGCCGCACAAAATCATCTAAGATGGGTCGATCGATGCGTTTGCTACTGGATCGCTCGACGCCGTAGAGTAGTTCCGCACAGGTAGCGGCCGACACACAGATTTGCTCCATCGCGCGCTTGCGAAAACGCTTCAATACACTCGTAGGCCGCTCCTTAGATGATGTAGCTGCAGGTGTCCGTATCGCGCATAAATCGTTTCATCCAAAGAGTTCCCGCTTCTCGGGCTCGAGGCCCACACGCTCGCTCATGAAATCCGCCGTCGGCCGGTCTGGGGAGGCGAACCAGTCCTCCCACGATTCGGGCTGCGGCGAGAGAATCACCAGGTCGCCTTCCCGGCGGATGAAGACTTCAGAGCCCGCGAACCGAAACTCTTTGGGAAGCCGAACCGCCTGGCCACGGCCGGTTGTAAACAGTTTAGCTGTCTTCCCCGTCATAGATCGTCCTTGCCACTACATGGTATATATCACGGTATCCATCATTTATGGTTATGCGCATCAGATTTCTATGATTCTTCCTTCGACCCGAACGAGTCGGTCGCTGATATTAGCGCGGACACGTCGTGTCCCGGCAAGTATGTGTGTAAGATATGACTGCAAGAACACGAGACCATCACGATAGAAGAACCGTCCAGGAGCCAATCGTGCATAAATTATGCTTGAGTTTACTTGCGGCATCTTTAGTCATCGGATCGAGCGCTTGGGGAGAAAGCCTCGCCACACCTGAGCATTATTATCAGGTCATTACGGACACCACATTCGCAGCAGAAGAAGGTTATAAACAGGAGTTCGGATATTCAGTATTTGTTCGCTTCGAAGGCGCGAGTGTTTTGTTCGACACCGGTGTTACGCCCAACGCACTGGAGCAAAACCTAAAGACAGCGGAGATTGATCCCAAATCTATTGATGTATTAGTGCTATCGCACAACCACCCAGATCACATTGGGGGCATATCCTATATTCGAAAGACAAATCCGGATATTTTGGTCTATGCCGCTCCGGGACAAGAAATCGATAACCATCCGGTGACCCGAATTGAAGATCTTGAACGTATCACAACTAATCTTTACGCAATACGCACCAATACTGACTCTCCCACAAGTGGCATCAGCGATGAGTTATCGCTGGTAATAAGAACTGATCAGGGTCCTTATCTTCTGACCGGATGCTCACATACCGGTGTTGACAGAATCGTAACAAAGGCTACTGAAATTATCGGACAGCCAATCTTTCACTATACGGGTGGTGCGAGATTGAAATTAAGAGCATTAGAAGATACGAAGCATGTCGCCAACGCGCTAACTGAGCTGAACGTTTCTCAAATCAGCCCTGGTCATTGCAGCATAGATCACCGTGTGGACAATGCCCTAAAGGAGCACTTCCACGGACGAGTGTTGATGTCTGTACAGGGCCGAAAAGTAACCCTAACTCCCCCCGATCAAACTTAGCGGAAAGAGCGTCGAAGTCGGCCTTCAGCGAATTCGCCCGCTTCCGGCGTCTAGAGCCGGCACCGAAGCCAAGCTTTTTGCTACGCAGCAGCTACTTCTCTTGTCGACCCGATCCAGATTTTCAAGTTTCGGATACTTCAACGCCTGCTTTCTAGACGGGCATTCAAGATCGATGCCGAAATCTGCGGGCGGTACGGCGGTGCCGTCAAAGTGATCGCCTATATCGAAGAGACGGGGGACGTATAACGGATTCTGCATCGTCTTCAAAGCCGCCGCGAATCGCCGCAACCTGCGTCTTATCCGGTCCGCGCACCGCCACCGCACCCCGAATTGGATCTTTCCTGACTGACCACTCAACCGCAAGGAAGCAATGGCGAATGAGTCATCGAGCGGCCGTCCTCGTGCCCATTGGCCACGAACC
>JBFGKR010000167.1:0-5107 GCA_041576575.1 Arenicellales bacterium
ACACCTTGTGCCTTTGTCACTTTAAAGGCGGATGCTGGGACGGTTCTCGAGCAACAAATTATCGATTTTTGCCGCGACAAGCTGGCGCATTACAAGTGTCCGAAGACGGTTGTATTTGGGGAACTCCCCAAAACCTCAACCGGGAAAATCCAAAAATTCATGCTGCGAGACCGCGCCAAGGAAATGGGCAGCCTGACCTGATATAGATGTCAACGCAAAGAGATGCTGAAACGTAAGGGTCAGCGGCCGATAGCCTACACCTGAACTCTTGAACTTCATGATCAAACATCATGCCGTTGTCGAAACCAAAATCAAAACGTGAACTCATTCACACGCGCCACATCGAGTGTCGGGGCTATCGCCGCGAGGACGGTCTTTGGGACATCGAAGGACACTTGCTTGACACCAAGACGTACAGTTTCCCGAATCACGATCGCGGAGAAGTCAAATCCGGAGAGGCAATTCATGAGATGTGGATTCGATTGACAGTCGATGAGGATTTCGTCATCCGAGACGTCGAGGCAGTTACCGATTACGGCCCTTACTCGATCTGCCCGCAAGCGACTGTAAATTTTGGCGAACTCAAGGGCACGAGAATCAAGCCCGGCTGGCGGAAACAGGTGCACAATCAAGTCGGTGGCGTAAAAGGGTGCACACACTTGCGCGAATTGCTCGGCCCGGTCGCGACCACCGCCTTCCAGACCATATATCCCCTCAAGGCGCGGAAAAGGGCCAGCTCCGTCAGCGATACGCCGGAGCGGCCTTTGTTGCTAGATAGTTGTCACGCGTACGCACCAAATAGCGAAGTCGTGAGACGCCTTTGGCCGGCTTACTATCGAGACGACCAAGACCGCACGGGGAACCACTAGATACTCGCGTTTCCGACTCACGCGATTTGCTGAATTCAATTACTCCTTGGAGAGAATGTGATGGTTACCGGCTTCCTCTATGACACACGCTTCCTGGATCATGATCCGGGTGCTGGGCATCCGGAAAGACGAGAAAGACTGATTTCGACGATGTCGCACCTGGAGGCACAACCGTGGTTTGACACGCTGGTGCGATACACGCCGCGAGACATCGAACGCGAGTGGTTAGAGACCGTCCACGAAAGCAGCTACATCGATCGCGCGAAGCGAGAGATCGAGAATGGTCTGCCGTTCATCGACACACCCGACGTCGGGGTCAGCGACGAATCCTTCGACGTCGCCGTGTTGGCTGCCGGAGGCGTACTCGAGCTTGCGGATCGCGTGGCCAAGCGGGACGTGAACAACGGCTTCGCCCTCATCCGTCCGCCGGGACATCACGCGGAAAACAGCGCCGCGTTGGGTTTCTGCCTTTTCAACAATGTCGCCATTACCGCTCGCTATCTGCAGAAAATGTACGGTCTGAACAAAATCTTGATCCTCGATTGGGACGTTCACCATGGTAACGGCACCCAACACACGTTTGAGGAAGATCCCTCGGTTCTGTACGTCAGCCTGCATCAATATCCGTATTATCCGGGAAGCGGCGCCTACACAGAGATCGGCGTAGGACGCGGTCAAGGCGCGACCTTGAATTGCCCCATGCGCGCAGGATCTTTAGACGAAGATTACCGCGCTGCGTTCGAACGACGCATCCTTCCGAAAATCGATGAGTTTGGACCCGAAGCGGTGCTTATCTCGGCAGGATTCGACGCCCACCGCGACGACCCCCTGGCGCAGATCAACCTCAGCACGGAGTTCTTCGGCTGGATGAGTCGGCGCATGGTTGAGGTCGCCGAGAAACACTCCGACGGTATTTTGATTTCCATGCTTGAGGGCGGGTACAACCTACAGGCCTTGCCGCTGTGTATCGCCGAACACCTGATGGCGCTCGCAGGGATAAGCAACTCAAATCCACAATAGCGCGTCGATTAGGCCCGAGGCTCTGTCCCCGGTCGCCGTATCGGCCACTTTTTTTGTGAGAAAGTCACCAACCGGGGTGCACAGGTCGGGTTTATGGATTAACATCTGCGCGGTGTCGAGACAAGGACGACGTTGTGTGGGGAAGGTGACTGATCGTTTCTTCGGGGGTAGATATTATGTCGATACTTCTATGTAGCGCAGACGCGAACGTGCGCGAACGTTGGCTGAGTAGTATTAAAAATTTCAGCAATATCTCGATAGCCGAAAAGTTTGAGGAAGTACGCGCCAGTCTCGAAACAAAAAAAACGAATTTGGTTTTCCTGCATTTGAGTCTTCCCGGCCTCAATCGATTGCTCGGGATTACGGCGGTGACCAACGAGAACCCCGGTCTGTGCTTGTTTGTGTTTTCCAATAGGCCCAACGACGAAGAAGGACTGGCTTTGTTGCGGCTCGGTGTACGCGGTTACGCGAATGTGTATATGGATCCCAGGTTGATAGAGAAGGCAACGGAACTCCTCCTGCAGGGACAGATGTGGGTTGGGCGCCGTTTAATCACACAATTCGTGGAAAACACCAACCGCGTGATCGCCAACGGTAACGAGACTAAAATGATGAGGATGCCGTCTTCGCTCACCAACAGGGAGCAACAGGTCGCCATGCTGATCAGTCAAGGCGCAAAAAACAAACAAATTGCCTCCGTGCTGGGTATTGCCGAACATACGGTGAAAATACATCTGGGGTCCATCTTCAATAAAACCGGCACTAAGGACCGGCTACAACTGGCACTTTTGATTCGCGGACACCGGGTTTAACACCTTCCCTTGTGCGGCGATAGGCCGATATTTTCTCCGTTTTCGGTCGTCGTAGAACGTTTCGATAATAGGCGTGCGCGGGCGCGTCATGTATACCGATGTTTCTTACATCGGCAAATCAGCGATCATGTTCGAAAAAGAACGAAACGGCCCGCTCAGCCCGGATTGCATCGGCGTCGTTATCTCAGTTACGGGAACAGTAACCGCCAAGGATCCTGATGATCGTTTGCGTGTCTTAAGGGACAGCGATCCCATTTTTCCCGATGATCAGCTCAAAACGGAGGAAGGGGCTTCCATTACGATGTATTTCGTTAACGGCACCATATTCAAATTGGAGGAGAATACCGAGGCCGTATTGGACCGCGAGGTGTTTGATTTATCGCTCCTGGACGATCTTGCGTATCGTCCCACCGTTCCTCCGTTCATGCAGTAGCGTTTTGCATCCCGCAGACGCCGCTTCGCCCAGCCGTAAAAGAGCGAAATCCACGGTCTCAGCTATGGTTTCGTTTACACGTAAGTAAAGGCGCTCCGCTGCCGGGTCAGCGCCGTGTGAGGTCTGTGCCCGTGCAAAGCGTCATGCCGCACAGCGAGTTTAAGCTTGGCGCATTGCGAAGAACTTACAAGCTGCTTTGTCCACCGCGTTCGTAGGACTTTCGCGCCGGCTAACGCGCCTGCATGCGCGCTCCGCCGTCGAGGCGGATCACCTCGCCGTTGATCATTTGATTATCGATGACATGCATGACCAGTTTTGCGTATTCGTCGGGGCGACCGAAGCGATTTGGAAACGGCGACTGTTGAGCCAAGCTATGCTGTACGTCCTCGGGCATACCGAGCAGCATGGGGGTGGCAAAGAATCCCGGGGCAATGGTCACCACGCGAATTCCCTTCCCCGCCAAGTCGCGCGCCGCCTGAAGAGTCAAAGACACCAGACCGCCCTTGGAGGCGCTGTACGCGGCCTGACCGATTTGCCCCTCGAAAGCCGCCACCGACGCGGTGTTTACGATGACACCGCGCTCTCCGACGTCGTCGAGGGCGTCCTCGTCGTACAGATCCGCGGCCACGAGCCGCAGGAGGTTGAACGAACCCACGAGATTAACCTCGATAACCCGCCTAAATTCCTCCAGCGGCATGGGACCGGCGCGGCCCACGATGCGCATTGCCGGTGCGATGCCGGCGCAATTCACCAGCACGCGCGCCGCGCCGTGGGCGCGTTTCGCTTCGGCGACCGCGGCTTCTGTGCTGTCGCTACTGGTGACGTCGCAAATTATGCCCAACCCCCCGATTTCATTCGCAACCTGCCCCAACGCATCCGTGTTCACGTCCATCACCGATACCCGAGCCCCGGCCGCGGAGAGGGCGCGTGCGGTTTCCGCACCCAACCCGGACCCGCCGCCGGCGACAATCGCCGCGTAACCTCTGACATTCATAGATCAAGACCCCTCTTGCTCAGCGTTCGCCCGTGTCCACCACATTTCGACTTTGTATCGAGACTGGCATCCTTTAGTCCTCACGACTTGTCTGCGTACAGCATCATCTGAGTACAACGGAAGAGCGCGATCGGTGTGTCGCTGTTTTCGTGGCTAACTGTCGCGTCCCACACCTGAGTCGTGCGCCCTCCGTGACGCAGCACGGCGTCGCAGGCGATGGTTCCCTCGGTCGCCGTACCCAAGAAGTTGGACTTTAGCTCGATCGTGGTAAAACTGTTCGCACCTTCCGGCAGACTGGCCAAGGCGCCGAAACCGCAACACGTGTCCGCCAGTGCGATGACGCTTGCGGCATGGAGAAAATTGTTCGGAGCCAAGTGCGTCTTTTTGATTTTCATATGCGCGCGGGTGTGACCGGCCTCGACTCGATCGAATCTTAATCCCAGCAATTCAACTAGGGTCCCCCTCGCTCTTTCGTCGATGTCATCGAGTTTAGTAACCGACATTTCCTCCGATCGCGTTCACGCACTCGATAAAGTCGTGAATTTCAACTGCCCTGTGTGGGCACAGGAGTGGGCGATATAATAAACCCTTCGGCGACAAAAACCGAGGTTCTCATGGAACGCGAAATCATGGAGTATGACGTCGTGATAGTCGGCGCAGGACCTGCCGGACTGTCGGCGGCGATACGTCTGAAACAACTTGCCGTTGAACGGAAGCACGAAATCGGAGTTTGCGTGCTGGAAAAAGGCTCCGAAGTCGGCGCTCATATTCTCTCGGGCGCGGTGATTGAGCCACGCGCGCTGAACGAACTCATTCCAGACTGGAAACAGCGCGGGGCGCCGCTCAAAACACCTGTATCCGCGGAAAAGTTTCTGTTTCTGACGCGTAACCGCGCATTTCACGTACACGCCGCCCTGCTCCCGCCCGCGATGAAAAACCACGGGAATTACATTGTGAGCCTGGGAAATCTCTGCCGCTG